>NZ_JBXEJO010000022.1:0-114330 GCF_056837965.1 Bradyrhizobium ferriligni | reverse complement strand
ACATCAAGGGCCAGGGCATCTACGCCTATGTCACGCTGATGAAGGGCACCGAGCCGACGGAGGCGCTGCGCAAGGAGCTGGTCGCCTGGGTCCGCAAGGACATCGGGCCGATCGCCTCGCCGGACCTTATCCAGTTCGCGCCCGGCCTGCCCAAGACGCGCTCCGGCAAGATCATGCGCCGCATCCTGCGCAAGATCGCCGAGGACGAGCCGTCGAGTCTCGGCGACACCTCGACCCTGGCCGATCCGGCCGTGATCGACGACCTCGTGCAGAACCGTCAGAACAAGCGATAACGCGAGCGCACCATGAAGATTGACACGATCGCGATAGGCCGAGTGGAGTCAAGCGGCGGTACCGTCGTTGTTCATCACCGTCAACGAAGCCCGGGAAAGGGGTGTGCCGATGACGTATGCGCGCTGATCGAGGGAGTATTGCCATCCTCGCGCACAAAATCTCCATTCGGCGCAGGATTGAGATGAGAATCGTTCTTCTAGGGCCGCCTGGCGCCGGCAAGGGAACGCAGGCCTCTAAGCTGTCGCAGCTTCTCACCATCCCGCAACTGTCGACCGGCGATATGCTCCGCGCGGCTGTCTCCGCAGGCATATTGCGGAGCGCATCAAGCAGCCAGATGCAGCGCGAGGCTTTATCCTGGATGGACTTCCGCGAACGGTCGCTCAGGCCGAGAGCCTCGACGAAGTCCTCGACAACAAGGGGCTGGATTGCGTGCTCGAGCTCAAGGTCGATGAACAACATTTGCTAAACCGAATCGCCGGGCGAGCCATGCAGGCCCGCCAAAGCGGCGCGGCAGTGCGAGCGGATGACAACGAGGAAGTGCTGCGCGTGCGCCTAACCACCTATGCCGGCCGGACAAAGCCACTCACCGACTATTATGCCGCCCGAGACCAGCTCAGAACGATCGACGCTTCGCAGGCTGTGGATCGTGTCACGGCGGCACTCGTCGAAGCGATTGGATAGCCTCGGCGGCGCGACCCGCGTTGACGACATTCCAATTGCCCTGTCTGCCTGTGCTGGAAGCAACTTCATTCGCGCTTCGGACCCGGCAGCCATCCAATCTGCATTTACAACGCTGTTTACCAAGGCGTCGCCTGTCCACCTCACAGATTAGGATCGCGCGACGGTCGGAGCCGCCCCCTGATATCGCGTGTGTTGTCTGAGAAATTATGGTTGGTTGTTGATCATGAACCGTCGTGTAGAGATTTCGATGTGGACGAATTGATCAGCGACAATCGCCAGATCCTCCCCATCCCTCTGTCAGCGAGGAGGGGCCTGCTCTATCCGGCGTTTGCGTGGTCGGGGTTCACCTCGGCCTTCAGTCTCGTCGTCATTGGAAACCGGCTCCAATCCGGTCTTGGAACTGTCGATGGTCTTTTCGCCGTTGTGCTTGGTTGCTGGCTTTTGTTCGCTTGTGTCGCTGCAATCGGTTCGCGGCGGGGCGTTGGGGGCTCAATTCGCAGTTGATGCTCGAAGCAGTGTTCGGCCGACTTGGTGCAGATATTCCTGGAGTTCTTCTGGCATTTCTGGTCGCAGGCTGGTTCGCGTTCCACGTGGTCCTGACCAGCGCAGTCCTGCGTCGAGTCATGCAAGTTGAAAGTGGAAGCGATGCAACTATTGCCGTCATCGGTCTGCTGTTCGCGGCGCCTTTAATACTAGGAGTGAGCCGCGGGTTTCGAGTCGCAGCGGTCGCTTATCCTGCAATGCTTTGCTTCGGGGGTGTCGTCGCGACGACGCAAATCGTGCCGGCTTGGTCCACGCTGCTGGACGGGCCACTACAGGGAGCGCTTCCATTCGGAACGGGGTTTGCTTGGCGTTCGGGACCTTTGCCGTCAGCGGAACGATGACCGGCGATATTAATCGGCAGCATTGCTGGGACGCTCTCGTCTAAGGCGGCCCGCATGGAGTACACCTTGCGGACTCACTACGACCGATGCAGAGCGGACCCATCCGACCGGAGATAGTCGAGTATCCAGTTATCCGTGGGGTCACGCGTCAACAGGAAGCAGCATCTCTCCTTCGCTGTGCGCGGGTCAGCTACTCTCTGACGTTCGCAAGTGGAGGGTCCAGCCAACCGAAGACCATTTTGAGCCATTTGGCCGTCATAGGCGCGAGTGTAACAGACCAGCAGCTCTATCCGGAGCTAAGGTGCCGGATACCGGGCTCCAGGTTTGGCTGTCGCCAAGGATCATTGAGACTTGTTCAATTATTCGTGCAGTCCGTCTGCTCTAAATAGAACGGCCCGCGGACACCCGCGCTGAACGTCTCGGCGGCGCCCAAAGCTTCAATGAGGCGTGCTTTGGGGTCATTCCAGTCGCGTGTTGATCTCAGCGAGCCGAGCGCTATCGCATTACCGCATCCGCACGCATCGAACCCATGGACCGATTCTCCAACTTGGTAATCGTCGGAGATATGGAACAGCCGGGCGGCATAGCCGACAAGGAACGTCCCGCCGTATTCAGCAGAATCCCTCATCCTAGCAAAGCCGCCATGCTTCATTCGAGCTCTCACGGCGTCGATGAAGTCGGTGACCATGTAAGTCATCACATCGATACCCACGCGCGGCCTGTTAGGATGGAAGCCAAACGCCAAAAGCTGTCCCATCCGGAATGAGCTGGTAAAGCCCATGACGAAATCGCCGCTCCGGAATACCTTCCTGTCGTTGCGGACGACGAGAGAATAGTTCGAGTCCAAAGCAGCGCTATCGCCGCCGATGTAAACAGTGCCTTTATTAACCAGTCCAACAATACACGTCATTGCGCCCTCAATCTCCTCAGCTACGGTCCGGAAGCAAATTACGGTTCATCGTGAGAACGAATTAGGTCCCTTCTGACGCATAAAAGAACGACCTGATTTCATTTCAATGGCTGGTCGACCACCGCGCGCCAGGCCTTTGCATGTCCTACCTCATCATTCTAGAACAAAATCAGACGTGAAGCCTAAGAAGGTCGAGCGCGTGAAATGATTGGATCAATGGCGTTATCGTTCGCAACGATGGGCTTACCAGAAGTCACGACGGCCTTTGCAACTGCTCCCTCGACTGGCCAGTTCAGCATCGCCACCTTCGCGCTGCAGTCTGCTATTTAGGCCGATACCCCCGGTCTACGCCGGTTCTATAGTTCGCCGCACGGCGATCTCCGGGCGGAATCTGTATTTGCGGCGACGCAGGTCCGCTCAGAAGATGATCGGGGGCGATGCGGTCCTGAACAAAGCAAGCAATGTACCAATCTGATTACGTATGTTTAAAGAAATTTCGTAGGAGTTCGTCGCGTCAACATCAAATTGAGCTCGCGATGTCGCCTCATTGCCCATCACCGAGATGCCGTGGTCGCCCGGCGATCACTGGTTTTAGGGGTAAGGCCGACGCGGCGAATTATGAGTAGGCGCCTTAGACTGGCGCCGATACAGATTCGGCTTGAATTCTTGCGGCGAGGGCGAGACAAAGCCGTGATCGTCGGGTTTGCAACAGACCGGACGCGGCATCCTGACAGCGCGCCGCGCATGCAGGCGTGTGGCCTTTGTGTGGCTGAGCCGGAGTCACCTCCTAGAGCCAGCGGGTATCATTGCAAAGGCGGCAGCGCGGTGAGGCAATGATGAATCCTCCCCGATACCATGAAAGAGGGAATGCCGCACTTTACCTTCGGCAGTTGGCAAGATTACTCGATTTCGACGATCAGCCTCAGCGCAACCCAGATCGCCTTTTGCTCGATGCGTTTGGTGTGAGGCTGCATCTTACGGATCAGCGGCGGCGTCAGGCTTTTTGTGGAGATCGGCGGCCGAGGCCGTGTCGAAGCCGTGGTCGACCTTGCCGGCGTGGATCATCTCGTCCCCCTCACGCCGGCCAGCATAGATGTCGTCCTATTCATGGCCGTCCAGCGCAAAGCCTTCAATGTCGCGAGAGCAAATCCCTCCTGCACGCGGACTCTCTGAGTCAACCCTGTGCATGTCGGCTTTGCCTAGATACTTCGAGATGAGATTTGCATCCTGCCTCCTGGAAAACGAGTGTCGCAATCGACCGATTCCGAGTCGACCTAGGATGATGACAATGCCCAAGAAGAAGCTTGAGTGGCACACGGCCGCGTACGAGACTGGCCCGTCGCCCGACCCGTCTGTTGTGGAAGTTTGAGTCGGACCGAGAACAAACCTTGGTATAGACTTTGCAGCCCATGCGATATCACCCGCTTACCTTTGTAGAGTTGAGCATCCGCCAGGTTGTCCATACTTTCGATTTCAAAGCTGAATCATTCGATCGAACGGGTCGAAGCCTTGAACTGACGCGATTCACCTAGACGGTTTTGCGCTCCATTCAGACTTGAGCACGAGAGTAAATGGAAACACGTGAGCCCACCTCCACATCCTGAGGCGGACCTCAGGCTGATTACGCGCAAAGAAAGACTTGGGTCTTTATCTTGCGAAGGCGCTCCCTATTCGAGATCGCACTCAGCCAAGCGGGGCCGGCGTCCGTTATAAGCAGCGAGGATGGAAGAAGCGGAAGGCTGAGCCTCTGCTTGGGAACATACGAGCCTTTAGAGCGGCCGCTTTAGTTTCCCTCATAGCAGGGGTCTGGCCGCAGTTGCCGCTTTAATGACGATGGCCGCCGCGCGACTTGCTAGCGAGTCTGCGTCACCCTCTTTGAATGCGAGTCGAGATGACATTTACAGAGCTTTTCATCAAGCGTCCGGTTTTATCTATCGTCGTCAGTTTCCTAATCTTGCTGATCGGCCTTCGCGCGGCCGCTGTTCTGCCAATCCGCCAGTATCCCAAACTGTCTAATACAGTCGTCAATATCACGACCTCCTATCCTGGCGCCTCCGCCGACATGATCCAGGGGTTCATCACCACTCCTCTGGAGCAGGCGGTCGCTTCCGCAGAGGGCGTCGACTATGTCACTTCCTTATCTGTGCTCGGTGCCTCGACGATCCAAGTCTACATCAAGCTCAATTTCGATCCCAACGAGGCACTCACCGAGGTGCTGTCTAAGGTCAATTCAGTCAAATCGTTAATCCCGAAGGAATCGAACGATCCGGTCGTCACTAAGTCAACCGGTCAGGCTACCGCTGTCATGTACGTCGCCTTCTCCAGCGAGGAACTGACGGCCAGCGCGATCTCAGACTATCTCTCGCGCGTGGTGCAACCGGTTATGTCGACCGTCGACGGCGTCGCGGCGGCAGACATTCTGGGCAGCCAGAGTTTTGCGATGCGGCTATGGCTCGATGCTGCGAAAATGGCGGGACACGGCGTGTCGCCGGCAGATGTTTCGGCTGCAATCGCCGCCAACAACTTCCAGGCCGCGGCCGGCCAGACCAAGGGCTATTTCACTATCTCCGACGTCACGACAAACACCGACCTGCGGAGTGTCGATGACTTCAAGCGCATGGTCGTCAAAGCCAATGACGGCGGCTTTGTACGCATGGAGGACATTGCGGCAGTCGAGCTTGCCGCGCAGACCACAGACGTCAGCGTCTCCATGAACGGCGAGCACGCCGTCTTCATCGGCGTCCAGGCGAGCCCGCAGGGCAATCCGCTAAACATAGTGCGAGGTATTCGGGCGCTGTTTCCAGAAATGGAGCGTAACCTGCCGCCGGCACTGAAGATGAAAGTAGCCTACGATTCCACCAAATTCATTCAATCGTCGATCGATGAAGTGGAGAAGACGATCATTGAGGCTGTCGTGATAGTGGTGGTGGTCATCTTCCTATTCCTGGCTTCGCTGCGGTCGGTCATCATTCCTGTCGTCACCATTCCGTTGTCGCTCGTCGGTGTCTGCAGTATGATGCTGGCGCTGGGGTTTTCATTCAATCTCCTTACCCTCCTTGCGATGGTGCTCGCGATCGGTCTCGTTGTCGACGACGCGATCGTCGTGGTGGAGAACGTTCATCGACATCTGGAAGAGGGTGCGCCGCCCCTCCAGGCTGCTACGAGAGGCGCGCGCGAGATAGTGGGTCCCATTGTCTCCATGACGATTACGTTGGCCGCCGTATACGCGCCCATCGGTTTTCTCGGGGGCCTCACCGGTGCGCTGTTCCGCGAGTTCGCGTTTACGCTGGCGGGTGCGGTGATCGTGTCGGGTGTGATCGCTTTGACGCTGTCGCCGATGATGTGTTCGGTCTGCCTGAAGAGCGCTGAGGAGGGGCGGTTTGCAAGGGTTGTGAACCGCGTGTTCGGCGCCACGACACGCTGGTACGGACGCAAGCTCGACCGCTCGCTCGACTATCGCCCGATTACCGGGCTGTTCGTCGTGACCATGCTGGGTCTCGTCGGTTTTCTCTATATGCACACTTCCAAGGAACTCGCGCCGGAGGAAGATCAAGGGATTGTATTCGCGCTAACCAAGGCGCCGAGATACGCCAATATCGACTACCTCGACTATTACGGCGCCAAGCTCGAAAAGGCGCTTCGGAAGTTTCCCGAGACCGATTTGAGCTTCGTGCTCAACGGCACTAGCGGCACGCGGGGAGGGGTGGCCGGCATGTTGCTCAAGCCTTGGGATGAGCGAAAGCGGTCATCGATCGCGCTAAAGTCCTTTGTCCAGGTCGAGCTGTCCAAAATCGAAGGTATTAACGCATTTACTTTTAGCCTGCCGCCGCTTCCGGGAGGCACGGACGGGCTACCGGTGCAGATGGTGATCAATTCGACGCTAGGTTTCCAATCCGTCTATGAGCAGATGTCAAACCTGAAGGATGCCGCGCGCAAGAGCGGTCTGTTCATGATCAGCGATTCTGACCTCGAGTTCAATCAGCCCGTGGTACGAATCAAGGTCGATCGATCGAAAGCCAACGATCTTGGCATCACCATGCAGAATATCGGTAACGCGCTCGCCACCCTACTTGGCGGAAACTACGTCAATCACTTCAATCTGCAAGGTCGTTCGTACCAAGTGATTCCGCAGGTGCCCCGCGAGAAACGCCTGGCCCCGGAAGCGATCGGAAACTATTATGTGAAGACTGCGAAAGGTTCGATGCTTCCGCTATCTACCGTAGTCTCGGTGGAGACTGCGACTGATCCGAACGCACTCACGCACTACAACCAGCTCAACTGCGCGACCTTTCAAGCCGTGCCGATGCCCGGCGTCACGATCGGTCAGGCCGTGGACTTCCTGGAAGCGCAGGCAAAGAGACTGCCCGCAGGCTTCAGCCACGACTTCCTTGCCGACGCCCGGCAATATGTACACGAGGGCAACCAACTGGCCATCACCTTCGCGTTTGCCCTGATCGTCATATTCTTGGTGCTTGCGGCGCAGTTCGAAAGTCTGCGCGATCCCCTCGTTATTATGATCAGCGTGCCGATGGCAATCGTCGGCGCTTTGATACCGTTATTCTTGGGCTGGGCGACGATCAACATCTACACGCAGGTCGGGCTGCTGACGTTGGTCGGGTTGATTTCCAAGCATGGTATCCTGATGGTTGAGTTCGCCAATGAACTGCAGTTCAAGGAGCGACTTGACCGTCGCTCGGCTATAGAGATGGCGGCGCGCGTCCGGTTGCGTCCAATCTTGATGACGACGGCGGCGATGGTCACGGGCCTCATACCCCTGTTGACCGCAACGGGAGCTGGCGCCGCGAGCCGCTTTTCGATCGGGCTGGTGCTTGTCGCTGGCATGTCTATCGGCACGCTCTTCACTCTCTTCGTGCTGCCGGCGGTCTATGTCGCGATCGCGTCCGATCACCGGGCCGACGCGAGTGCCGGTCACGCGAAGAACGGCACCGAGGCTGAACTGACCGGCGCTGCTGATGCCCAGCTGGCCAAACAATAACGATTAATCAATCCGCGTTCGCTCGATTGCTGCTCCGGATAGGGCGTTGTTCGCCGACCGCGGTGATTTCATCGACTCGAAATTCACGAGGGTACCGAAGGATGATGTCCGCCTGCTGCGCCTGTGTCGACCCATCGTTCGCCCGAGGTGAAGGACTGCATCGCAAAAAATGCGGCCGCTTCATGATGCCGGTGTGGTCAGCGATAGAGCCTGGTACGGCCTCATACTTCTCGCGTAACGAGATCGTCGCCACATGCTGCCCAGCTTGGCGAGCGTCAGGCGCCCGGCGAAGAACTTGTAAACGCTGAAAAGGTGATGTTGCTATTATCCCAACGGCACTGGAGAGAATTGCTTTACTCCCGTCTGAGCGCGTCGCATGCTAGTTGAAAACGACGACCTCTGGGTTGCAATGGCCTTATGGCCGAGTTGCCGACAGTTCAAGTCTACCGGGGACTATTCGGAATTGGTCGTCAGGAGCCTCGCATCTACGACCGCCGCGGTCAGGGCTTCGATACGAAAACCAGCGATCGATAAGCCGAAAAATAGACTGACACGTATTAGCTGAGTGATCGCGGTCGGGTAGGGGAAGTACAACGCAGCTTCGTACAACCGAAGTCGATAATAGGAGAAACAATTGAACCTCGTGCTTGGCCACGACCGAAAGCCAATGTGAAGGCGGCCGGAGCTGTGAAGCGAGGGATCAGAATCTGCCGCAATCCTGATGACCAATGTCCACGTCTGATTCGCTGACGTGTGATCGGACGCCCTCCGGACTGGGAAAGTTAAGGAAAATGCCTGAGTTTGATGGTGCTATGTTGTTTTTGGCGGCAACAACGTGTTTTGCCGCGTTCGTAAATGGAGCCATTGGCTACGGCTTTTCGTCGCTCACTGTACCCCTTGCGCTGGTTTTCTACACCAATCGCATTCTCAATCCGGCCATTGTTATCATCGAAGTCGTCGTCAATGTTTACGTCCTCTTCATCAATCTGAAGGGCGTGCCGGCGGTTTGGAGACGAGTGTTTCCCATCTTGCTTGGGCTCTTGCCAGGCATTGCGCTCGGGGGCTATGCGTTGGCCTCACTGCAGCCGGGCTGGATCAAATTCGCCACGTACACGATCATTTTGCCCCTGATCTTGTTGCAAGCCGCGGGCTGGCGCCGCCCTATCGAAGCAAGCTGGCTGATCGGTCTGCCATTCGGGTCGATGCTGGGCATCCTCTATTCGGTGACGACTATCTCCGGACCGCCTTTGGCTATGCTGTTTAACAACCAGGGCCTGGTCAAAAACGAATTTCGCGCCGGCCTGGCCCTGGTTCGCGTAGTGGAATCGAGCGCGACTGCCTTTGTCTATTACAAGCTCGGCCTTTTCATTTCCGAAAGCGGCAGCCTGCTTTATGCCTTTATACCCAGTGTTTTGCTCGGCATCCCACTGGGATCCCACGTCATTCGGCGGCTTGATCCGGAGATGTTTCGACGCATTTGCATGAGCTTTGATGCTTGGATCGTGGGCTTCGGTCTGTCACGGGTGTTGATCGAGCTCGATCTCGTGCAGAACGCCTGGGCTTACAGCGTGATGACGGCGACAATACTGATCGATTTTTGCTTGCTATACTCATTCTTTACCACGCACAGTCCGACTTGGTCAGAGCGACAGTCGCGGCGCTCCGCGGATATAAGGCGCTTGAGGGATGCCGACGACCGGCTCGCTATCGAACGCGCGCGCTTCCTGGACCTAACCAGATAGCAAAGGTAATTGATGACTGCACGCGACGCCGATGCTGCCCTTCTTGGCGCCAACATAAATGGTAGCGGGGATTTGATTGATTGCTCCATGACAACCCAGCGCTCTGACGCCGGGAATTTGGAATCGCAGCTCTGATTTTCCGTCACGTTCGGATGGTCTGCCGCGATCCGATGCCCCGGTGTAGTGTAGAAGTTCCCCGCGGTCAGCTCCGGTCCTCCGTGAATGTTCGTTGTATTGAGCTCGGGCGTAGCTCAGCGCCTTTGCTTTTACGAGAGCTTCCAGACTGACAGAAAATGCTGCCGGGGAGCTGACGGCCGAGTTTGCGCGAGCTGTGGTGTTCTTCTCGAAGTACACGCAAGGTCCGGGTGCCGTCGGCTTTGTGCGCTTTGCGACAAAGCCAACTCGAGTTGTTGCGCCTCTGACCGTCGGAAACAAGCAAAGACTAGCGTCCTTCGTACGGCTAGCCTATCCGAGAAAGATAGGCCAAACCGGCGTCCGCGGCTTGACGATCATTCCGCGTTGGCGCTTGCCCTCTGGGGGGCTCGAGTTTTTGCGATGGCATCGCGTTTGCAGGGATAAACAATGTCAACGCGAGGCCATCGTCGTCGAGCTGCGGACCGCTTGCAGGCGGCGCACACAGGATGAGGGGCGCCGCGCTCACCAGCCCCTTCTCTCAGGAGTGCCTGTGATACCATCTGCCAATTGGGCTGCCGGCCTGCTTGGGACGCGGCTTGCGTTTTTTGTTGCCGGATTTGGCCTCGCGGCGTGGGCGCCTTTGGTGCCGCTCGCCAAGGAGCGGCTCGCGGTAGATGACCGCATGCTTGGTCTTCTGCTGCTCTGTCTCGGAATGGGATCCGTTCTCGCTATGCTTTTGACCAGCGTGTCGAATGCGCGGTACGGCAGCAAGCCCATTATCTTCGCGGGTGGACTCGGCCTCGCGCTTATCCTGCCGTGGCTTGCTATCGCCGGAACACCTCTTGCGCTCGGTGCCACGCTGTTTGCGTTCGGCGTTTCACTGGGTGCGATCGATGTAGCCATGAACATCTATGCGATTGAACTGGAGCGCGCCACCGGCCGTCCATTGATGTCCGGCTTCCATGCCCATTACAGCATCGGCGAATTCACCGGCTCTGCCGCCGTGACTTTGTTCCTTTCGCTTCAGCTTGGTCCGCTTTTTTCGACGTTGGTGTGTTCGACGTTTATGATGATCGCGATTGTGTCGGCCTGGCCGCGGTTGACCGCGACGAGTGTAAGGCAGCGGGGGCCTGTGTTTGTCTTGCCCCATCGCAGTGTGGTGCTAATAGCTGCGCTCGCGGCTATCACGTTTCTTGTCGAAGGTGCAATGCTTGATTGGAGCGCTTTGCTTCTCGTTGGGCAAGATCTTCTCGCTGAGGCGCATGGAGGTCTTGGCTGTATGCTCTTCGCCATCGCGATGACTGCGGGACGTCTCGGCGGAGATGCCGTGGTGGAGCGAATCGGCGACCGTGCCACATTGATGCTCGGAACTCTACCAATCATGATAGGCTTCCTGGCTGTGGTCGCCGCGCCGGTTGCGGGGATTGCCATGGCGGGGTTCCTTCTTATTGGATTGGGTATTTCAAATGTTGTACCTGTACTGTGTCGCCGCGCCGGCAAACAGAAGGTGATGCCGGTAGGCGTTGCAATCGCGGTCATCACGACAGCTGGCTACGCGGGTATACTGATGGGTCCCGCCAGCATCGGGCTCGTTGCACACATGACCGGCTTACCTTTTGCGTTCGGCATGTTAGGCGCGCTCATGTGCATCGTCACGCTGTCGGCGCGGATGGTTATGGCCGAACATCGCTAGGCCGCCGATCGAGAGGAAAAGCACACCGGCACGTTTCGAGCCAATGATCGGCTGCGGCGCCGGCGTTCAAGGCTGAGAGTCGATCAGCTCTCAACCTGATAGCAGTAAAACGGTACGTCTCGATCACAACCATTCCTCTGTTCCTGCGAGTTGGCTCGCTGAACCGTAGCTAGGATGTGCGTGTCACTTGGATGATCGAGCGTCCAACCGAGCGCTGCTGACGAAGAGCGTTGGGCAACGCGCGGCAAAGTTAATCGTCACGCGAGCGACGGGGCCAGCTAGGGGATACCCGCGCACGGATCCTCGGATGGGCCTGCTTACGCCACTTTTCGGGGATAAGCAGTGCCGTCCATTTGCTGTCGGCGAGATATGCCCGATACGCTAGCTGAATGCCATCTTCCAGCGAGGTCTGGGCACGCCAGCCGAGCCCGGCCAGACGACTGATGTCGAGCAGCTTGCGCGGCGTGCCGTCCGGGCGCGACGTGTCGAAGCTGATCTCACCGCGAAAACCGACGGCGGCCGCGACCATGAGTGCGAACTCGGCGATGGTGATGTCCTCGCCGGTGCCGATATTGACCAGTTCCGGCGAGGAATAGGTCTTCATCAGATGGATGCAAGCGTCGGCGAGATCGTCGACATAGAGGAATTCGCGGCGCGGCGTGCCGGTGCCCCACACCGCGACGTTGCCGGCGCCCGAAACCTTGGCCTCGTGGAAGCGGCGGATCAGCGCGGCGACGACGTGGCTGTATTCGGGGTGATAATTGTCGCCGGGGCCGTAGAGATTGGTCGGCATCACGCTGATGAAATCCGCGCCGTACTGGCTGCGATAGGCCTCGGCCATCTTGATGCCGGCGATCTTGGCGATGGCATAGGGCTCGTTGGTCGGCTCCAGCGGGCCGGTCAGCATCGAATCCTCGCGCAGCGGCTGCGGCGCCAGGCGCGGATAGATGCAGGACGAGCCGAAGAACATCAGCTTCTCGCAGCCATTGGCGTGCGCTGCCTGGATCACGTTGCTCGAGATCGCCAGATTGTCGTAGAGAAATTCGGCCCGCAGCGTGTTGTTGGCGACGATGCCGCCGACCTTGGCGGCGGCGAGGAACACGGCCTGCGGCCGCTTCGCGGCAAACCAGGCGTTGACCGCGGCTTGGTCGCGCAAATCGACCTCGCTGCGCGACACCGTCAGGAGATCGGCCTGCTCGCGCGCCAGCCGGCGCATCAGCGCCGAGCCAACCATGCCGCGATGGCCGGCGACGAAGACCGTCTTGCCCTTCAGCTCAAACGCCGTGCTTGCCATTGGCCGCGTCCTGCCTGGCCTCGACGAGATCGCTGGCGACCATTTCCTTCACCAGCTGCGCGAACGGCGTCTTCGGCGTCCAGCCGAGCTTGGCGCGCGCCTTGCTGGCGTCGCCGATCAGAAGATCGACCTCGGTCGGGCGGAAATAGGTCGGATCGATCTGCACCAGGGTGTTGCCGGACGCCTTGTCGACACCGACCTCCTCGACGCCCTTGCCGCGCCATTCGATGCTGCGGCCGACCTCGGCAAACGCCAGCTCGACGAACTCGCGGACCGACCGCGTCTCGCCGGTCGCGAGCACGAAGTCGCCTGGCTCGTCGACCTGCAGGATCCTGTGCATGCCCTCGACATAGTCGCGGGCGTGGCCCCAGTCGCGCTTGGCGTCGAGATTGCCGAGATAGAGCTTGTTCTCGAGGCCGACCTCGATGCGGGCAACGGCGCGGGTGATCTTCCGCGTCACGAAGGTCTCGCCGCGGATCGGGCTCTCATGGTTGAACAGGATGCCGTTGCTCGCGAACATGCCATAGGCCTCACGGTAGTTCACCGTGATCCAGTAACCGTAGAGCTTGGCGACGCCGTAGGGCGAGCGCGGATAGAATGGCGTGGTCTCCTTCTGCGGCACCTCTTGCACGAGCCCGTAAAGCTCCGAGGTCGAGGCCTGGTAGAACCGCGTTTCCCTTTCCATGCCGAGGATGCGGATCGCCTCCAGCAGCCGCAGCACGCCGATCGCGTCGGCGTTGGCGGTGTATTCCGGGCTCTCGAAACTGACCTGGACGTGGCTCTGGGCGGCGAGGTTGTAGATCTCGGTCGGCCGGATCTGCTGCACCAGGCGGATCAGATTGGTCGAATCGGTCATGTCGCCATAGTGCATCAGGAACGACACGTTGCCGAGATGCGGGTCCTGGTAGAGATGGTCGACGCGCGCAGTGTTGAACGAGGACGACCGGCGCTTGATCCCGTGCACGGTGTAGCCGAGACCGAGCAGATATTCGGCGAGATACGCGCCGTCCTGCCCGGTAACGCCGGTGATCAGCGCAACGCGCCGCTTTGAATCCTGAGCCGCCATGGTTTCTCTTAGTTCCGCCGGAACGAGGGCGCCCTTTCGAAACGCGATTTGCGAAGCGCTTTCTCGATCTAGATGCGCAAGCGCGCACCATCCGCAATAAGGGAAAAGCGATCGTTACTCTAGTCATACACTTCACATGGAAATGCGCACTATATACATTGATTTATTCTCGACTGTACCATTCAGATTCAAGAAAAGAACGTCAGCTAACACACGCGACCGGCCTGACACCCCGCGATGATCCTAAGCAAACGAGCTGAACGAAAACGCCGCACACGCAGCCCAGTTAGACGCGCTGCTCCAGCGATGTTTCCTGTGAGATAGATGCCGACGGTCTGTGTTCCCTATCCATCTCCAGGTACATGCTGTATCCATTTTGCGTGGTCCGCCACGGTCGAATAGAGCGATGTGCTGAGGTGCGGTTGTCGTCGCATTTATTGGGAATGACGGCATGCAAGCCAGCGCACAGTGAAGCTGCACACCAATCTCGTGTTCTACAAAGCGCCGCACCTAAGAGTCCGAATAGAGCACGTAATCTGGTCAATAGGGGCATCGACCTCTGCGCTTCTGCCAATAGTGCAGCTCGCGTAGGAAGTGGACGGTAGACGCAAGACGAAATGATGAAGAGTAGCAAACGTCGGTATAGTTCTTCGAACGTTTCGATATCGAAAGCTTACGTTCGTACAATAGGGTGTTCGATGCCAATCGTATAGCTTACATCCGAGTATGATGAGCGTCTTAAGCCGGCACGAACACAGGACAATACATACTAGAGCGGCTGCGTAAACACACCGACACCCAGCCATGTGGAGAGTGCCGTGAGGCTGCATCCTTCTGTCCAATGGAGCGCGGCCGGTGCAAGCCTCTCGTGGAGACCCTCGGTGAGGTGCGGGGACTCAGTGCCCCCACACTAGCTGCTAACCGGATCGGCCGCATCGCCGCTCGTTTCTCGGGAGTTTGAGCTGAAGAGCCGTGAATGGCTCATCAGCGACGATGAGCCAAATAAGACATGACATTTTACTGTGAGACAACTGGTCTGTCGATCTGGTTCAAATGTCCTCAATCTATGAAGCCTGACGCCCTGCGCGATATATCCTCGCACCAGGCTTATTGCGACGCCGGTCGTTATCGTCGCCATCGAGCAACAGATCTGTTTGTGCCAGGGTTAGATGCCGCACCAAGCCGCGCAAGCGTGCCTGCATATAGAGCCCACCTCGAAGCAGTCACGCCATTCGCAGCCGCATCGCAGTTTGTACTCGATAGCGGACAACCAAAGGCGGAGCGTGGCTGGGCGAGGCGATGATGGTTGAAGAAACCGAACTCACGCCTGTGAATGCGACGGTGACAGGCAACTGCATCAAATTCAAAACTCGATACCCATTCCCAATTGAGCGCGAATTTCGTGAAAATGCTCCTTTAGGGGACGTTTGGCTTCTTGAACTTGGGCTGCACTGATCGATATGTGTGGAATAGTAGGCATCTTGGGACGTGGTCCGGTCGCTGGGCAATTGGTCGCTTCTCTCAGACGATTGGAATATCGGGGCTATGACTCCGCGGGCGTCGCGACGCTCGAAGGTCTCCGTATCGAGCGCCGGCGCGCTGAAGGTAAGCTGAGAAACCTTGAGGAGCGGCTGCGCGATTATCCGCCGTCGGGTCATAGCGGTATTGGTCACACTCGCTGGGCGACGCATGGAAAACCGACCGAGAGCAATGCTCACCCGCACGCAACGGAAAATGTGGCGGTCGTTCATAACGGGATCATTGAGAATTTCCGCGAACTGCGGGACGAACTGGAGCAAAATGGAGCTCATTTCAGTTCAGAGACCGACACCGAGGTGGTGGCGCATCTCGTCGAATCGTACCTCAAGAATGGCTACTCGCCGCAGGATGCGGTACAAGCCTCGCTGCCACGACTGCGCGGAGCTTTCGCTCTGGCATTCCTGTTCAAAGGCCATGAGGATCTTTTGATCGGCGCGCGCAAGGGGTCGCCCCTTGCGATCGGGCATGGTACCGGCGAGGTTTATCTGGGATCTGACGCGATCGCACTCGCACCCTTGACCGATGCCATCACCTATCTTGAAGACGGCGACTGGGCCGTGCTTACCCGCACGATCTGCATGATCTATGGCGCAGACGGGACTGTCGTCCATCGGGAAACATCAAAGTCTGGCGTGTCGTCACTCCTGGTGGACAAGGCGAACTACCGTCACTTCATGGCCAAGGAAATCCACGAGCAGCCGACAGCGGTCGGGCAGACATTGGCGCATTATCTCGATATGGCGGCCGAGCGCATAGCCCTGCCGCTCACACTACCGTTCGACTTTAACTTCATTCAGCGCATCTCAATTACGGCGTGCGGCACGGCAAGCTATGCCGGTTATATCGCCAAATACTGGTTCGAGCGGCTGGCGCGCCTGCCTGTCGAAATCGATGTTGCGTCCGAGTTCCGCTACAGGGAGGCGCCTCTGCGCCACGGTGATCTCGCGATCGTCATCTCGCAGTCGGGGGAAACTGCCGACACGCTGGCTGCGTTGCGCTATGCCAAGAGCCAGGGCCTGCACACGATATCCGTGGTCAACGTCCCGACGTCGACGATCGCGCGCGAGAGCGAATCCGTGCTGCCGACACTGGCCGGTCCAGAAATCGGCGTCGCCTCCACCAAGGCATTCGTCTGCCAGCTGGCGGTGATGGCGGCGGTTGCCGTCGCAGCAGGCAGGGAGCGCGGCATACTGTCCGAGATCGATGAATCGAAGCTCGTACGCGAGCTCATCGAAGTGCCTCGGCTGATTGCTGCGGCGCTGTTGGTCGAACCACAGATCGAGAAGCTCGCGCGTGATATCGCAAAGTCGAGCGACGTGCTCTATCTCGGCCGAGGCACATCGGCGCCCCTGGCGTTAGAAGGCGCGCTCAAGTTGAAGGAAATCTCCTATATCCACTCGGAAGGTTATGCCGCCGGCGAGCTCAAGCACGGACCAATCGCATTAATCGATGAGACCATGCCCGTGGTAGTGATAGCGCCTTACGACGACGTCTTCGAGAAAACAGTCTCGAACATGCAAGAAGTCGCCGCTCGAGGCGGCAACATTATTTTGATCACCGATGCGAAGGGCGCTTCGGACGCGACGGTGGATACGCTCATGACCATTGTGTTGCCAAACATGGCTGCAAGCTTTACGCCCATGGTTTATGCCATCGCGGTGCAACTGCTAGCCTATCACACCGCCGTGGTTATGGGGACGGACGTGGATCAACCGCGTAATCTTGCAAAATCGGTCACTGTTGAATAGACGCGGCAGGAACGTCGACGTGCTCTCCCGCGGCAGTTCTGCGATACAAGAACATGACAGATAATAGTCTGGCGCGCCGCCGCGTCCTGACGGAGATTATGGAGACTACGATCTGGGTAGGCTCTGTCCGGCGCCAACTAACCCTCGGAAGGAGGGCGATCCGATGGCCCGAAAAGGCGAGCTTTCGGCCGCCTTCATTCGTGATGGACGCCTAGCATTACAGTTGCAGTTTTCGTTTGAGGTGAGCGGGCCGTGCGTCGGCCTGGTGAGCTCGCCGCCAGAGCGACCATGCGAGAACACGGTCGATCGAGATGCACCGTTGAGCGAGCTTGATAGCGATGCGACGGATTTCCTGGATCGGCCAGCGACGCCGCGCACGATCGAAGATGCCCGGATCGAGGCAGTGATCGTCCGCACCCTTGAGACGAAACCGCCCAACGCCACTCACTGGAGCTCGCGCAGCATGGCGAGGGCCAGTGGACTGTCGGTCTCGACGGTACAGCGGATATGGCGCACCTTCGGCCTGCAACCGCATCGGTTGGAGACCTTCAAGCTTTCAAACAATCTTGACGTCGTCGCCAAGGTTCGCGACGTCGTCGGCTCTACGTGGCCCCGCCCGAGCGAGCCATCGTGCTGTGTGTCAACGAAAAGCCGCAGATCTAGGTGCTGGATCGGAGCCAACCCTCGTTCCGCATGCGGCCTGGTCAGGTCGAACGCGCAGTCACGACTACAAGCGCCATGGCACGACACCGCTATTTGCCGCTCTCGACATCGCAACCGGCCTGGTCATCGGCAAGTGTTACGGGCGCACCACGCGCCACAAAATTCCGCAAGTTTCTGATGAGATCGAAGTCGCCGTGCCGGACGATCTGGACGTTCTTCTCGTCATGGACAATTGCGCAACCCTTAAGACGCCGCTGATCCGTAACTGGCTGGCCAAGAGACCGCGCTGGCACGACCATCTGACGCCAACCAGCTCATCCTGGCTCAATCAGGTCGAACGTTTCGTTGCCCGCATCACCGAGCGCAAAATCAGGCGCGGCATCTACCGCACCGTGGCGGAGCACGTGCTGAGATCACGTCCTTCATCGAACAGCACAACGCCGACCCCAGCCCATTCCGATGGACCAAATCAGCCGACGACATTCTCAGCTCCATCGAACGCTTCTGCGCTTACAATGTGTCAGCCAAGGCCTGAAACGAGATGAACTTCTGGTTTAGGACACTAGATTATGCGCGATGTCCCGCATACGGATTTTCGCCCGAAACGTCCGCGCGCCCATTGCTGCGCCGATCGCGGGCAATTTCCCGTGGAAAATGAACTCCCAATGCAAGGCTATCAAGTGGCGGGGTGCTGCCCCAGCGCGCTCGCGAAAATTGCGCGCTTCAGGCTTCGGTCATGGGCTGCAGGTGATGATCCCGCAGCTGAGGCGGTCATCTCGGCATCGCTGTCTTCAGCAGCACAGCAGCTGCGATGGAAGTGGACCCGAGGCGACATGGGCTTGTGCACCGGGAAAAACGCTTTTGGTCAGCTACTCGTCAGCGAAGCGGTCTAGCCAGGAAGGCTGCGCATTCTCGACTCTTCTATCGGAGATAAAATATGACGGGCATCGGCCGAGCTGGCAAACCGCACGTTGGAGCAGGAGCCGACAGCACTGGGGTATCGAGCAGTTCGAGCCTGGAGTTCGGCCTCGTCCCTGGGGAACGCAGTCAATCTTTCGACGCCGTCGTGGAGCGGATGCGCTCCGGGCCTCAAGATAGAACCGCGCCGCTCGTGAACCGGCAACCAACTTCGGATGTGGCGGCGCCAGGACGAGACGAGATTAAGGCAGCGAAGCGAACGGTGGGCAGCCTGCTTGAGGACCTTAATACTTGTCGTAGGGCAGCCACGCGCGGCCGGACCTCGTCCGAGAGGCAAGAGCTGATCGATCAAGTCGTCAAGGCAGGCTTAGCAGTTCTGGACTACTACGCTGCTCTGCCCCCAGGTTTGGCGGGGCGCATTCTGCCCGACGATCGGGCTCGCCAGCTCCGCGATGAGACGCTGGGCGCGGCCGACGAATGTAACGCCGTGGCCGCTACGATTTTCGATGGCCTCGAGAAGGGCAGACAGAAAGCAGCAGCCCTGCTCGGCAGGATCATCCGCACCGCTTCGCCTGATCAGCTGAACCGCGTGCTTTCAGGCGTGGAGCCCTACTATGAGCATTGCATGGAGTGGTGGAGAAAGAGGGCATTGCGCTCGGAGCGGATGCAGTCCGTCTGCGCGGCTACTGCCGGCCTACCAAGCAGCACGCCCGAGATGCGGAAGTCCGAAGAGGCCGCGCTACGGCTGCATACCGGCTATGCACTCAATACGAAGTGCAAGTATCTGGAATCGCAGATCACTCTCGCGCAGCTCTCCCTAGCGAGCAGGTTGGGACCAGCCGTGCGAGACGCCCTCATCGATGGAAACGGGCGGGTGCGTCTGCTCGGGACCTTCATCGAGGATGTTGTTCCGGCATTCGACTCGACGGCCGAGGCCGTGATGAACAGCAACGGAGCGGCGCTTGACGCTGAGCACCGCGACGTTCTGGAAGGAGTCATGGCGCGGCTTTCGGAATTTGCATCAGGAGTGAGCGGCATGGTTTCCAGCCTGACGGACGCCGGAGCGGGAGCCGATCTGCCGTTAAAATTGCTGGACCAGATCGTGGAATGTGCGTGGCTTACAGCGGACGAAGTCACGCGGCTGCTGGCAGTTCAGCCAAAGACGCCGGCCACGATTGAACCGCCGGCTTGGGCTGCGCTGCCGGAACATACTGCCGGGGTGGGCGAAGGCACTGCAGCGCGCAGGAAGGGCAAAGGCAGGCGCGCAGCGGCCGCAGGCGAGGGGAGTTCGACAGCTGGGAGCGCTGAGCCGCAGCTCGCCGGGTCCGACGCTGGCACGGGCCCAACACGCAAGGTTATCGTACTCTCGGATCTGGGTACAAAGAAACTCACGAGCGCGGAGGAGGCCCGCGCGCAGGCGTCATCGTCGGCGAGCGGAAACCTGACGATGTGGCAGGCTCCGCCCTCGAGAGAAGCGCTGACGGGACTGCTCAAGCGATTGGACGAACTTTTGCAGTTCGATCTGCCGGCTCAGCAAAGCGCCGTCTCACAAGCGCGTCAGATGAAACCCGAGGACGCCGACCACGTCCTAAATATCGTCGTCGAGCGCCTCCACAGACAGGCCGCCGAGATCGAAGCCTGTGTAGCCGCGGTGGAGGAGCCTCGTCGAAGTGGCTTGCTCACGCCTGCGCAAGTGCCCGAAGTGCACGACAAAATAGTCCGGCTCAAGGCGATGTATTCCGAGGTGCAGGGACAGGCAAACTCATTGAAGAGGCAAAGAGCCGCGATCATGATCGATTGCATGAAGAGCTACGGCTTTCCCTCGCAGAAATACCTTGAGCGGTTGCGGGCGGCCGGGGAGTTGGAGCCTCCGGATCCACCGCGCGCGTTGAGCGGCGATCCGGGGACGCTGTTCGAGACTAAGCTGCGGCCCAAGGCACTGCGCAACGGTGCGGCGGCGAATCCGATGTGGGTGCACATCCATACGAAGCGGCCGGTACATGCGTGGCAGTTGGCGACGGCAGCTGACGCCGACTTCGCCGCTTGCCATGTGAAATCCAATGAACAGCGCGGCTACAATCGGCACTGGCAGAGCGCGCGAGCCGCGATGGGGCACGAAAACGTCGTGATCCACCGCGGCAAGCTCACGCCTGCATTCTGTAGGTCCTTGTTGAACAACGCAGTTGGCGGCCTGTCCGACGTCAGATAATTTGAGACTGACTAGGCTTTTCGCGAAGAGAGGCTCTGGCTCATCTAGGTTAGCATTACAGTTGCATGTTCCTGAGAACTCTGAATCCATGGCGACCATGATTCGGGATCTGATGATTGGTGGCACGTCGGTTGAAGATACGCTGACGCTGTGGGCTTCGTCGTTGGCGACGTGACGGATTCAATGAACCCTATTGGAAAGCGCCAACCCGACTTCATGGAATTTAAACGACAGGGCAGCGGGCTTAGCTTCCAAGAAGTTGATCGGGATCGTGTCTCGCGCGAAGCGCTCAGATCAGACATAAGATTGGCGGCCGGTTGATCGCTTCAAGTGTTTCCGCCGCCGCCGTTCTCCTCCAGTGCGGCATCGAGGTACTCGATCAGCGTATGTCCGGCGAAGGGCTTGGCCAAGAAGCCAGCCGCTCCCGCGCTCAGGGCAGAGGCGCGCACGCGGTCATTGGGGAAGGCAGTAATGAAAATGAATGGCACACCGTAGCCACGGGTCCGCATTTCCGCGAGCAAGTCCAAGCCGCTCATAACCGGCATCTGCACATCCGTAATTACACAAGAGGTTTCGTTCAACCGCGGTGACCTCAAGAACTCCTCGGCCGACACAAACGTTTGAACGACGTAGCCACGCGATTTCAAAAGGTTCTCTGTCGCCGCACGGACCGATGCGTCGTCATCAACGACAGAAATCAAAGGCGTGGACAAGACAGGCCCTCCTGGCGCGGGACTAGCGACTGCCGAGGCATTAGCCATCCCTGGGCGAAAAGTGGGCTTGCGCGGTTAAATTGTAAAATCATACTTAGGTTTGTTCGGGACGGTTAGCACGGAGTCCCAGCGTCTCAGTCATCCTGATCAAATCCGCCAGCGACCGGGCCCGCATCTTTTTCATCACGTGTCCCCGATAGATCTTGACCGTAATCTCGGCGAGCCCCAGCTCGGCAGCTATCTGCTTGTTCATCAAGCCGGTAGCGACTAGTTTCATAACTGCCTGCTCGCGCGGGCTGAGGGTCTCAAATAGGGACTTGAGGTTCACGACGGTCTGCTCGGCTGCCCGTCTTTTGCGATCACGTTCGGTCGCCGCGATCACAGCGTCCAGCAGTTCCTGATCGCGAAACGGTTTTGTGAGAAAATCGACCGCTCCACCCTTCATGGCCCTGACGCTCATGGGTATGTCGCCATGGCCTGTAATGAAGATGATGGGAATATGAATGTTCGACTTGGCTAGCTCAGTCTGGAACTCAAGGCCGCTCAAGCCAGGCAGCCGGACATCAAGAACCAGGCAGCTAACGACGTCCGGAAGCTTGCTCTGCAGCATTTCTCGGGCCGATCCGAATGCAACGACGTCCAGGCCGACGGATTGAAAAAGGTTTGTAAGCGACCGACGCATCGAGAGGTCATCTTCGACAATGAAGACAATCGCATTTGCCGATGCCTCTGCTCTGCTGCCTTCGCGCTGGGAGTTTGAGCGTTCGTTCACGACACCACCTCCTTGTGCAACGGCAGGTCAAACCGAAAGCTCGCTCCGGGCCCCTGCCTGTGGACGATAGAAAGACGCCCTCCGTGAGCTTCCACAATCGAGCGGCAGATTGAAAGGCCCATGCCAAGGCCGCTCGATTTTGTCGTGAAGAAGGGGTCTAACACCCGATCGACGTCATTCTCCGCGATGCCGACGCCACTATCAGTCACCGCAAGCCGCACGTGTTCCATATCGTCCCTAGATGACTGGATCAACAGTTCGCGCGTCCGGTCCGTAACTGCGTCCATAGCTTCGATCCCGTTCATCACCAGATTGATAATCACCTGCTGCAGCTGAATCCGGTCTCCGAGGACGGCGGGCAGCGCTGCCGTCAGCTCTGTTTTCAGTGTCACCTGGTGGCTAACCAGCTCACGATTCACCAGCGCGATGACGTCCTTAACGACGTCATTGATGTCGAGCGGCAGCATTTCGATCTCGCCCTTTTTCGCAAGGGCACGAACGCGACGGATGACCTCGCTTGCCCGGATTGCGTCTTCGATTATCCATTCAACGGATGAGCGCGCGGCGGAAAGATCAGGAGTTTTGCGGCCCATCCAACCGAGGCACGCGTCGGCGTTGCTGATAATCGCGGCGAGTGGCTGGTTGATTTCGTGGGCGATGGAGGTGGTCAGCTCTCCTAACGTCGTCACGCGCGTCACATGCGCGAGCTCCGCCTGTGCCTTCCGCAGCTCTTGTTCGGCCTGATCTGCGCGGATAATAGCGGTGATGTCGGTGCTGACGCCACGGTAGCCAAGAAAATTGCCGCTTACGTCAAAAAATGGCTTACCGCTCGTCCGGACGTAGATCGGACATCCCATCCGGTTGACGGTGCGATAGACCAAATCACGAAATGGCAGATGTGCCTCTAGCCTTGCACGATGTTGCCGCCATTTCTCAGGTTCGTCTTCCAAGTCGCAAGCAATGTCCCAACGCGGCAGGCCCAGGAGGCCTGTGGCCAGGATTCCCGCAGCGCTGGTATGTTCCGATAAGTGAGTGACTTTATGGTCTGGCCCGGTTTCCCAGAGCCAGTCGGAAGCTGTTTCAGCGTAGTCGCGAAAGCGCTGCTCGCTTTCGCGCAGCGCAGCAAGTGTGCTTTCCAGGCGCTCTCTGGCTGCGTATTGCTCAGTGACATCCATATGTGTCCCGATGAGCTCGGCGATATTGCCGTCGGAGCCAACCACGACATGGGCCACAGAATGTATGTGCCTCATCGAGCCATCCGGGAGCAAGATTCGAAAATCATATTCGAAGCGGTCTTGCTCGCCGTCTCTCGCAAGTCGCTGCACTTCCTGAAGCCGCGGCAGGTCGTCCGGATGGATCCGCGAACGAATAGTCTCTATGGACACGGTCTCTTGCGGGTCGAAGCCGAAGAGGCGATTCACTTCGGCGGAGCGATACACAAAATCGAGTCCGTGGACGTCCCATGACCAACTGCCAGTATGACTGAGATGCTGGGCTTCGGCCAGATAGGCCTCGCTGCGGCGTAGCTGCTGCTCTACTTGCTTTGTAACTGTGATGTCCGTCGCTGCCCCGACAAACTCGATTTCGCCAGAGGCAGTTGTCGTGGCTCGCGCCTGCGCGCGGATGTGCTTCACCGAGCCGTCCGGTAGCAGCAACCGGTATTCATGCTCGAACTCCTGTGGGTCTTGCATCGCTCGATCGATCGTCTGTTGGACGGAAGCTCGATCTTCCGGGTGCGTGCGCTCGACGACGAGTTGCGGGCTTGGTATCGTCTTCGGATCCAACTGGAAAATTCGAAAAAGCTCTTTTGACCAAAAAACCTCGCCAGTGGCGAAGTTCCAGCCGAAGCTGCCCGTGTGGCTCAACTCCTGCGCTTGAGCCAAATGGGCTTCGCTGCGCTGTAAGGCAAGCTCCGTCTGCCGTTTTTCGGTGATATCTTCGCAGGAAATCAGGACAACCGACTTGTCATCGGCCCAAAGCATGGCTTTGGCATTTTCTCGCACCCACAGGACCGCGCCGTCTTTTCTGACTTTTTGGGCGTCCCAGGTTTGCGATTGACCGATATCTTCAAGGCATCTGCGAATGCATGTGCGAGCGAACTCGCGATCCTCCTCCAGAAAGAGCCTCAGAACGGATTGACCGATGAGTTCGGAGCGCGCATAGCCGAGGTGTGTCGCGCCGAACGTATTGACGTTGAGGACGGTACAGGCTTCGTCGACCATGACATACATGGCCGGATTGTGCTCAAAGATTGCGCGCCACCGCTTTTCACGGTCCTTCAAATCGGCCGTGCTGCGCCGGAGTTCGGCCGCGGTCTCATGCGCAGCCTCTCTTTCCTGGCGGATCTTTCCAATCAGGTGCGTTCCGACAATCGAGACGGTAAAGAATGCGACAACCACCAGAAGAACTTGGGGGTCGTCGATCCGCAGACTGAACGCCGGCGGCGCAAAGTAGTACGCCAAAGCGGCAATAGCTAAGACCGAAAGCGCGGATGACGCGATAAAGCTGCCGATCAATGAAAACAGCAATATAACCAGCAAATAGCCGAACGCCGTCGCAGCGAAATGTGTTTGAAGGTACAAGGAAGCTAGCGTCACCACCGCCAGCGTTATGCTGCCGAAAGTAAACTGCGTGGCGGAACGTTTGAAGTTATTGATCTGGTTATACATTTTTGGACCGTCCGGCCCTTTCTCCGGCGGGTGAGTTATAACATTTTAGGCAAAAATGGGGCAATCCTTTCCGCTCCACGCTCAAGAGCGGTTCCGGGTAAATTGCTTACAGCTGAACTCAGCACGTGCCGAAGAAAGGCGCATTACAAACCTAGGTATAGTTGTTCTAAACCTTTCCAAATGGCGCGCCGACGTGCGTACAATCGAGGCTCAGATGTCTGTTTTCCTTCACTGCAATAGCCCTTTGGCAGGCGCGCGCGGCCGTGGAGGCCGCGGCCGGGCACAACTGTATGCGGCCAAGGCCAGCGGCGGGGTAGCTGTGAGCCGCGGGTCTGCCAGGACGTGACGCTGAACAATGAGACGCCCGTCGTTGAATCTCTAAGGAGCGCCGACAAGCAGTAGAGCACCGTGACGTTTGCTCTATGCGATCCATCCCGACCTGGTGAAGGTGCCGATCTAGTTCACGAGTCATCACTGCCGCAGCATCGATGGACGAGGCCAGTTCGCTGGCCACGCACCAAGCCGTTTCATGGATAGATCCAGTACCTTTGCCCGTCAGGCCGCCAGGTTCGGTCGGAATTTTATTGTCTGCCCCGGCCGCCCTTGCGCCGTCATCTGGATCGCGTTGGGGCGCGACACCGAGTCGTGGTACGAGCCGCAGATTCCGCGAGAAGAACTCCGGCTCGCAGTTCATTTGGCTGTGCCGATTTGAACTGCGAAAAATTCGGAGTTGGCTACGCTCAGTTCGAGCGTGCCTTGAAACGGACAGGACCTGGAGCCTATATCCTTGAGCTTCGTGTATCGGCACCGGCGGTGGGCTGCTCGAGCCGGGCATGTAGCGTCGCGTCGTCGAGCTCGCCCTCCCACCAGGACACGAACACAGCGGCGATGCCATTGCCAGTGATGTTGGTAAGGGCTCGCACCTCGCTCATGAACTTGTCGATCGAAAATACGATCGCCATGCCCGGCACCAATGCCGGGTTGACCACCGACAATGTCGCGGCGAGTGTAATGAAGCCTGCGCCGGTGACGCCGCTTGCTCCCTTCGAGGTCAGCATTGCCACGAGCAAGATCGTGAGCTGCTGGCCAAAGGTCAGATCGACCCCGAGTGCCTGGGCAATGAACAATGTCGCAAGCGTCATATAAATGTTGGTGCCGTCGAGGTTGAAGGAGTAGCCGGTTGGCACCACGAGGCCGACCACGGGCTTTGAGCAGCCCAGCCGCTCGAGCTTCTCCATCAATTGCGGCAGCGCGCTTTCCGAGGACGAGGTGCCAAGCACGATCAGAAGCTCGTCCTTGATATAGATAATGAACTTGAAGATCGAAAAGCCGACGATCCGCGCGATCAGGCCGAGCACGACGACCACAAATATCGCGGCCGTCGCATAGAATAGTACGATCAGTCCGATCAGATTACCGAGCGCCGCCGGCCCGAACTTGCCGATTGTGAAGGCCATCGCGCCGAACGCGCCGATCGGGGCGGCTTTCATGATGATGGCGATCACGCCGAACACTGCGTGCGCGACGTCGTCAATCATGCCGCGCAGTCGTTGTGCGCGCTCCCCCAGCGCCATCAGCGAAAAGCCAAACAGGATCGCGAACAGGAGCACTTGCAGAACATCGCCGCGGGCGAGGGCGCCGACCACAGTATCGGGAATGATATTGAGAAAAAAATCGACGGTCTTCGAGGCTTCCGCCTGCTTGACGTAGTTGGCGACCGCCGCAGCGTCCGGTTTGACCGCAAGACCATGGCCGATTTGGACCAGGTTGCCCATGACAAGGCCCAACACCAAGGCAAAGCTCGATACGATCTCGAAATAGACCAGCGCTTTAACGCCGACGCGCCCAACTTTCTTTGCATCCTGGATATGTGCGATCCCGGATGCGACGGTGCAGAAGATGATCGGTGCGATCACCATCTTGATCAGCTTGATGAAGCCGTCACCAAGCGCCTTGACCCAGTCGTTGGTCGCGACCGACGGCCATAGCCAGCCGACGATGGCGCCAATCACGATCGCGATCAACACCTGAACGTAGAGAATTTTATACCAAGTCTGCGACGCGCGCGCGGGCGCCGCAGTTGCCATGGTGGTCATGACGCTTCCTTCCCGAATACAGTCGAATGCGAGCCGCTGCGTCGTTAAGAGGCGACGGCATCATACGAGGCTGTCATTTTAGCCGTGTCCGATTGAAGACGATTCCGGGAGCCGGCGCGTCATTCCAAAGGCAGGCGTTCAGTTACGTTATCCTTTTTCGTCAAGCAAGATCCGCACCAGAGCCAACCTGCAGTCGATCGAGTCGCCATCGGATAAGCACCTGTCTTCTGACGAGGTCTTTGAATCTTCGAACGGCATTTGTGAGGTCGACGCGAAGGCGTGGCTCAGCGTCATGCCGCATTTTGCTGGCAAGTGTCCCGAGGCACGTCTTGGCATAGAAATCCTAGAGTGATCAGTACTCTTCAAGTGCGGGGCTTGATGCAACAGTACGTTACATTGGTAAAATTGATTGTTTGGATCGTAGGCATCCAGGCGATGGAAGCGTGCAACATCTAGCGGGTTGGTCGATGTGAGGTCGTATCAGCATCGGCGCTCGCCGAGCCGATAGCGTTACGATGGGGTTCTCGACTCGATCAGTCTGCTCTGAACTCTTTGCCAGCAGGGCGAGACCAACTTATTCTTGCTGCGGATATACTAGCGAGTTCGAATCGAGTTACGACAATCGGATGGCGGTGGATGTGCTCCGGTATGGTCCTGTAAAACCGATAGTTCGGCAGAATTTCTGCGCATCATCCTCATTGTGAAGGCGCCCGATCAGCTTGCCATGTCCATCCGTGCAGGGTGCGTGTTTGCAGCCGCGAGTGGCGATAGACCAAGGTCGTGGGCTGGACGGTCGCTAGATAATGGACGGGCGCCAGATAGGAGTGAGCTTTGCCGCCAAGTGCAGCGGACGAGTAGCGCTTTCAACTTGGGGTGCCGAAAATCGCTTCCTCGATATTCGGTATCCCTCCAGAGAGCGCGCTTCTCCATGATGATGGCGCGAAAGTGCCGCCGTTCGCGGCCGGCCTCTCACCTGGAGCTCTCAAATGCCCGATTCAATGTCAGATCTATCCACGCGGTTCCTGCGTACGCCGGAGGCTGCGCGTTATCTTAGCCTATCCGGCCGCACGCTCGAAAAGCACCGCACATATGGCACGGGGCCAGCGTATCGAAAGATCGGCGGTCGCGTCATCTACGCACTGGATGATTTGAGAGCATGGGCCGATCTCGGCATCAAGACGTCGACGTCTGATCCCGGCAAGGGAACGGTGCTGCCGGCCCAAGAAGCGCCCAATGCGGCGTCCCTACGCAGGCCAGGAACCTCGCCGATAGCCGAGGCAGCGACAGTGCAGGGACGAGATGCAGCGGGCTGTGCACGATGGCGAGCTTGGATTCATGCGGTAGCTGTTTTGGTGCGCCGCAAAAACCTTCACCGAGCGGAAGTGCGATCGGGCAGTTTGGACTATTTCTGTATACAGAAATTCCATTGCGAGTCCGCATATTCGTCACTTTTTCGGCTCGTTTCGAATTGATGTATACAGTCAGTGTCCCTAAGCGAGGAATCGGCACCATGAGCCATTGCTTTCCGACGAACGTCTGGTACGCGGCCGCTTGGGATGCAGAGGTGAAGCAGGCGCTGTTGCCGCGCACGATCTGCGGCAAGCACGTTGTGATGTATCGGCGCGCCAACGGGGAGGTGGCGGCACTGGAGGATGCGTGTTGGCATCGGTTGGTGCCGCTCTCAAAAGGGCGTCTTGAGGGCGACAGCGTCGTCTGCGGCTATCATGGGCTGAAATTCAACGCGCAGGGCCGCTGCACCTTCATGCCCTCGCAAGAGACGATCAACCCCTCCGCCTGTGTGCGTGCCTATCCTGTGGTCGAGCGCGATCGCTTCGTCTGGCTGTGGATGGGTGATCCGGCGCTGGCCGATCCACGCCTGGTGCCGGATATGCACTGGAACGATGATTCCGCTTGGGCCGGTGATGGTGACACCATTCACCTGAAATGCGATTATCGTCTGGTTGTCGACAACCTCATGGACCTGACGCATGAAACTTTTGTGCACGGTGCCAGCATCGGCAATGACGCCATCGCGGAAGCGCCGTTTGACGTCACCCATGGTGAGAAGACCGCTACCGTAACGCGCTGGATGAAGGGGATTAGCGCCCCGCCGTTCTGGGCCAAGCAACTGCAAAAATCTGGTCCGGTGGACCGCTGGCAAATCATTCGTTTCGAGGCGCCGTGCACCATCAATATCGACGTCGGAGTGGCGCCCGCCGGAACAGGCGCGCCGGAAGGTAACCGATCGGCCGGCGTCAATGGTATTGTCCTCAACACCATTACGCCCGAAACGGAAACGAGCTGTCATTATTTCTGGGCCTTCGTGCGCAATTATCGCCTGAACGAACAGCGCCTGACCACCGAACTCCGCCAAGGCGTTTCTGGCATCTTCCGCGAGGACGAGATCATTCTCGAGGCGCAGCAGCGCGCAATCGACGAAAATCCAGACCGGGTCTTCTATAATCTCAACATCGATGCCGGCGCGATGTGGGCTCGCCGCTTGATAGATCGCATGATCGAGGCCGAGAATCCGTCGCAAGGTCGGCAGGCCGCGGAGTAGGGGCATGGTCGAGCGCGACAGTGATCGTTCAGTCTCGCAAACAGTACGCGCCCAGCTCAGCTTGCGCGACCTGATCCTTTCGGGTGACTTGCGGCCAGGCGAGCGGATCTCCGAGTTGCAGGCTGTGGAGACGACCGGCGCATCGCGCACCCCGGTGCGAATGGCGTTGGTTCGGCTGGAGGAGGAAGGACTTCTGGAAGCGATCCCTTCTGGCGGCTTCATGGTGAAGGCATTCTCCGAGAGAGATGTCCTGGATTCAATCGAACTGCGTGGTACGGTGGAGGGGCTGGCCGCGCGCTTTGCCGCCGAGCGCGGTGTTTCGTCGCGCGATCTTGAGCCTCTAAAAGGATGTCTTGACGAGATCGACGGCCTGGTGCGGCGGGATCCAATCTCCGTCGAGGCTTTTTCCTCCTACGTCGCGCTCAATGCGCGTTTTCACGCGCTATTGACCGAATTGTCGCGCAGTCCTCCCTTGATCCGGCAGGTCGATCGCGCGTCGGCGCTCCCATTCGCCTCGCCCAGCGGCTTTGTGATGACCCAATCGACACTGCCGGATGCGCGCCACACACTCTTGATTGCACAAGATCAACATCGCGTCGTGATCGATGCAATCGAAAATCGCGAAGGCGCACGGGCCGAAGCAATCATGCGCGAGCACGCCCGAGTGGCGGCGCGCAATCTGCGCCTGGTGCTCAGGAACAAGACGCATTCTGACCTGCTGCCAGGACTGGCGCTCATCAGGATGGCAGGCGATTAAAGGAAATCTCCATGCGGTTCATTGAAAGCTGGACACCCGCAACGCTCGTCGCGGCGCGCGATCTGACACCTTCGATCCGCGAATTCCTGATCAAACCGGAAAACTTTGATGGCGCGGCTTATCCGGTCGGCAGCCATATCAATATCGCCGTCACTATCGATGGGCGCCCGGATACGCGATCCTATTCCTTGGTCGGCGAACCCGACCGAACCGGCTATCGTATCGCCGTGCGGCGCGCGGAGGACTCCCGCGGCGGCTCGCAGTACATGTGGTCGCTCGCGCCGGGCGCCCGACTGACCATTACATTGCCGGCCTCTTTGCTGCCGATTGACTGGGCGCGCCGGCACTACTGCCTAATCGCGGGCGGCATCGGCATTACGCCACTGATCGGGGCAGCTCAGGCGTTGGCGCGCCGCGATGCCGACTTCACTCTGCATTATGCCGTGACTTCTCGTGAGCAAGCCGTCTATTTGGATGTTCTCGCTCCCCTTCTGAACGAGCGGCTTATTGTCCATGCGGGCAACGAAGGGCGCAGGCTCAATTTGGATGACTTGTTCGCTTCGCTGCCGCCCGACGCCTTGACGCTCTTGTGCGGTCCGATCCGGATGCTCGATGCCGCGCGCCGGGCCTGGACCGGTGCAGGACGCGCACTATCCGACCTACGTTACGAGACCTTCGGTTCGAGCGGCTCGCTGCCGACCGAGGGGTTTCGGGTGCGCCTTGCAGATCAGGCCATTGAGATCGAGATTCCGCGCGATCGCTCGTTGCTGGACGTGCTCAATGGGGCCGGTTACGAGGTGATTTCGGATTGCCGTCGCGGCGAGTGCGGCGTCTGCGCCATCGATCTCGTCAAAATCGACGGTGAGCTTGACCACCGCGACGTTTTCTTCAGCGAGCAGCAAAAGCACGCGAACGAAAAGATCTGTGCATGTGTTTCTCGCGCCCGCGGCGCGATCACGGTCGATATACTGCACCGCCCGGACGTACTATAGGTTCGCTGCAACTCCTTATTTTAGGTGGCAGATCGTTGCCTCAGAACTCGGCAACTAACGTATCCCTAAGGCTTGCTACGTTCACAGAACAGTGCGTGCATGATTGCCGGATGGCGGTCCGGGCCTGTCTTTCCCCTCGACAAGGCGAAAGTTGAGTACGCAATGAACTCCGAGAGCCGGTGGCGTCCATTTTCGCAATGGGGCTGTGACGGGGGCTCTGCGCTTATACACGCAGGCCCTTGAGCGACACTAACAAACAACCAACATGTCGAAGCAGCATCCACGTCAGGATTTGCATCGAGACATTGCGGATGCGCATCTCGGGCGGCCACTCTGCCGTCTCATTCTGTCGTCGCTGTCTGCTTGAGAACAAAGATGCCGGAAACTTGACAGCGCGTTAGGTTCACCCCGCAGTAGCTCTGGCAGCCATGCGCGTTTTTCTCACGTTGGGCACAGAGCCCACCACATTTCGCAAGCGGCACGGGGATTGCTGGATGACGAGCTGAGGAGCGGCCGCCGTCAGGCCGGTCGAAGCTGCCCTGTCACAGGAGTTTCCGATGAGCCTTGCGATTCTGCTTTTGCTCGCAGAAACGACGCGATCGCTGCGCCGGTATGGCGACGTGCTCTCGCCGGTGGGCTGACGGTCATGGATGCCCTTTCGCCAGAAATCTGGCAATCCGTTGCGCTCACGGTCGAGCTCGCCAGCGTGACGACAATGATCCTGCTGGTGATTGGCGCGCCGCTCGCGTGGTGGTTGGCACGGTCAAAGACGGTTTTGAGCGAGGCGGTGGCGACAATGGTCGCGCTGCCGCTTGTGCTGCCACCCACGGCGCTCGGTTTCTGCGTACTCGTCCTGCTCGGCCCGAACGGACCAGGGGGGCTTCTCGCCTCTTTCTGGGGCGAGCACACGCTCGCCTTTACCTTTGCGGGAATCGTGGTCGGATCGGTCCTCTCGGCGCTCCCTTTGGTGGTGCAGCCGATCCGTAGCGCCTTTGTTGCGATGGGCAACCACCCGCAGGAAGTTGTGGCGAGCCAGCGCGTTTCTGCGTTGTTCGCGTTCATTACCGTCGGCCTGCCGCTGGCACGGCTGGAGTTCCTCAAGGCTGGCCTGGTTGGTTTTGCTCATACGATCGGCACATTCGGTGTCGTGATGATGATCGGAGGCAACATTCCTGGGCGCACCAAAGTGTTGTCGGCCTATGTCATTGACTACGTCCAAGCATCGCGTTGGCGCGAGGCAGGTTGGGTTGCCGGCGGTATGGTAATGTTCGCCTTTGCGGTCATGTTCACTTTGACCCTCATCGACAAACGATGTGCCAGGAGAGGCACGTGAGGGGCAGGCGCACCAAGCCGGATCGAAGCATCTTCGGCGTACTGGCCAAGCTGGCCGGTCATAACCGAGCAGCAGTATTGCAAGTCAGATCCGTCCATTCTTGACGAGGACACAATGAATAAGCTCGTTGCAGCCGCGGCGGCCGCTGGTATCAGCTTCAATTCAGCACACTCCGCGCCTTTGCCCGAGGCGAGGGCCGATGACGTCGGAGTTTCCAAGCAGCGCCTCGCCAAACTGGACGAGTTCTTTGCTGGCGAGATCGCAGCCAAGCGCGTGCCGGGCGCAGTGGTTGCAATCGCCAGAGACGGCAAGCTCATTCACTACAAGGCGTACGGGCAACTCGATCCTCAAAAAGGAACCTCCATGAGGCTCGATGCGATCTTCGCGCTCGCGTCAATGACCAAACCGATGGTGGCGGTTGCTGGGCTTACCCTCATGGAACAAGGTCGCCTGCCACTGCGGGCAAGACTTACGGATTACTATCCCGAATTTGCAAACATGAAAGTGGGAGTACCGCAGCCTGACGGTTCGTTAAAATTCGAAGCGCAGAGTTCCCCGATCTACGTCCACGACCTTTATCGCCACACATCGGGTCTCACCTATGGCACGCCGCCGGACAGCTCAGACCAAGTGGCGCGTCTCTATCCGGATTTCGCAGCGCCACCGGTCAAAGGCGATAAGCAGGCTTTCATCGAAGGCATTACCAAGCTGCCGTTGGCGCACCAACCGGGAACGGAATTCGAATACGGCTTCTCGACCGACGTGCTTGGCGCTGTCGTGGAACAGGTTAGCGAGCAGTCATTAGGCGAGTATCTTTCCAGCAACCTGTGGAAGCCGATCGGAATGCTGGATGCCACTTTCCATTTGTCGGGATCGCAACGCGAGCGCCTCGCGCGTCCATTTAAAGACGATCCACTGACGGGAAAGCCACAAGGCATCGAGCTCCTCGAAAGTCCGACGAAGTTTGACTGCGGAGGAGCCTGCGCATTCGCGACAGTTGGTGATTACGTTCGCTTTGGACAAATGCTGCTAAACGGCGGGGAGCTCGATGGGCACCGCATCCTCGGTCCCAAGACGGTGCATCACATGATCTCCAACCACCTTGGGCCAGAGATCAAAAACAAGGTCGCTAATGTGGAGCCGCACCGTGCCGGCTTTGGGTTCGGGCTCGGAGTGGCTGTACGCATGAGCGAGGGTCTCTCGGCCGTTCCAGGCAATCCAGGTGAGTTCACCTGGACCGGCGCTTACGGAACACAATTTTTCTGTGATCCAAAGGAGCGTCTGGTGGTGGTGGTTGGAACGGCTGCGCCCGGAGAGATCCGCAGGTACTACCGCGAGCAAGTTCAGAATATCGTCTATGCCGGCATAGTTCGCTAGCTCGCTTGCCGCCGGAAAAGCTCGATGAACAGATTGGTGATTGGCAAGTGATGCTTGCTGCTGCGGATCGACATCAAACTAAAAATACCACACCGTCGTCTGCTATCCGCGTCGGGCGAATCGGACCTAGTGCATAGAAACGGCGAGATCGCCTCTGCCATTGCTGCGAGGCTAACCGCAGAAAGGTGTGGTTTCGTGATGCGCCAAGCCATCGCCTCGCTAGCGTTTGGCCCGCGCGATGGACGATGAACGCTTCTGGTGAAAGCTCTCAAATGCGCCTTGCGCCCGTAATCCTGGCAGGCTTGGTACCGAGTGTCATTGACCCAAGGCGGATCGGATCGATCCGCCCTGACAGGTGGAGGCGGTGTACTGCGGCGCGGAGGGCTCGCTACCGCGCCTTTCTTAGTCGCCGGTTCGGGTTGTTGGTGGTGACTGCCACTTTGGTGTCGTTGCGCTGTTGCGACGGTCGCGGCCTCCAATGCATCGGAGAATGGTGAACGAGTCCCATTGAAATCGCCGATCCGTGTGGTGCCGCGTGAACTGCGGCAATTGTCGTGCCGGCCGGTATCGTGCCGTGCTTAAAAGAGCGAGTAAAACGCATTGGCCGCGAGGAACGAGCTATTATGCTGCATTGTTGGAGTTCTCACGTCGACGATCAAAACCGGACACCATTAGCACGACGAGCCGCTCAGTTGCGCAGCTTGCGCCTAGCTCGCCGATCTCACTGCAAATCACGGAGTGGCGGCTTGGAAACTGTCAGATGTTTGCCGATCGGTGGCCCGTTTTTTGCTGCTGAATGTGAGCAATTCGTCAGGGCCGACGAGAAACTTGGAAGGGGTCCATGAGTGGGGCAACGGAAACGTTCTACAGCGTGATCAGACGCCAAGGTATCACGCGTCGCAGTTTCCACAAGTTTTGCAGTCTGACGGCCTCGAGCTTCGGACTCGGCCCGCTCGCCGCAAGCAGGATTGCCAACGCCCTGGAGACCAAACCGCGTATGCCCGTCATCTGGCTGCACGGGCTCGAGTGTACCTGCTGCTCGGAAAGCTTTATCCGCTCGGCCCATCCGTTAATCAAAGACGTACTGTTGTCGATGATTTCGCTCGACTACGACGATATGATCATGGCTGCGGCAGGTCACCAGGCTGAAGCCATCCTCGAGGAAGCCCGTCTCAGGTACAAAGGCAGATATGTGCTTGCCGTCGAAGGCAACCCGCCGCTGAATGAGGGGGGCATGTTCTGCATTGACGGCGGCAAGCCGTTCGTCGAGAGGCTCAGGTGGATGGCGGAATCATCCATGGCGGTCATTGCCTGGGGGACCTGCGCATCCTGGGGCTGCGTGCAAGCCGCCAAGCCCAATCCGACCGGCGCTGTACCGATCGATAAGGTGATCACCGACAAGCCGATCGTCAAGGTTCCCGGGTGTCCCCCCATCGCAGAGGTCATGACCGGCCTAGTGACCTTCATCACCACGTTCGGAAGGCTTCCTGAGCTCGATCGCCAAGGACGCCCAAAGATGTTTTATTCCGAGCGCATCCACGACAAGTGCTATCGACGTTCGCATTTCGATGCCGGCCAATTTGTCGAGGCATGGGACGATGAGTACGCCCGCAAGGGCTACTGCCTGTACAAGATGGGGTGCAAAGGGCCGACCACCTACAATGCCTGTTCTGCCCTTCGCTGGAACGGCGGCGTTTCATTCCCCATTCAATCAGGCTACGGCTGCTTGGGCTGCTCCGAAGACGGTTTTTGGGATAAAGGTTCGTTTTACGACCGGCTCACGACCATCCAGCAGTTCGGCATCGAGAAGAACGCCGATCAGATCGGCATGGCCGCTGCCGGCGCGGTTGGGCTGGCCGTCGCCGCACATGCGGCGATCACGGCCGTGAAGCGATTGACTCACAAGCCGGATCGCGCAGTTCCCAAAGATAAGCCGACTTAAAGGGGGCGACGGTGGCGGTCCAGACACCGAATGGGTTCAACCTCGATCGTTCCGGCAAGCGAATTGTGATCGATCCGCTGACCCGGATCGAGGGCCACCTGCGCGTCGAAGCCAACCTCGATGCGGACAACGTGGTCCGCAATGCAGTCTCGAGCGGCACGATGTGGCGTGGAATCGAAGTCATTCTGCGCGGGCGGGATCCGCGCGACGCCTGGGCGTTCACCGAGCGGATTTGCGGTGTCTGCACCGGCACCCATGCGCTCACCTCGGTGCGTGCCGTTGAAAACGCGCTAGGGATCACCATTCCGGAAAATGCGAACTCGATCCGCAACGTCATGCAGCTTTGCCTGCTTGTGCATGATCATCTCGTGCATTTTTATCACCTGCACGCGCTGGATTGGGTCGACGTCATCTCTGCGCTCAAGGCCGATCCCAAGTCCACCTCGGCGCTGGCGCAGTCTATCTCGCCCTGGCCGCTGTCGTCCCCTGGTTATTTCAAGGATCTGCAGATCAGGCTCACCAAATTCTTCGGATCAGGGCAGCCCGGTCCGTTCAAGAACGGCTATTGGGGTCATCCGGCATACAAGCTGCCACCTGAAGTGAACTTGATGGCCGTGGCGCATTATCTGGAGGCGCTCGACTTCCAGAAGGAGATCGTCAAGATCCAAGCAGTCTATGGCGGCAAGAACCCGCATCCGAACTGGCTGGTCGGCGGCGTGGCCTGCGCGATCAATATCGATGGAACTGGTGCGGCCGGTGCGATCAATATGGAGCGTCTTAACCTGGTGTCCTCGGTCATCGACCGTTCAATCGAGTTTGTCGAGCAAGTCTATCTGCCCGACATTGCGGCGATCGGCTCGTTCTATAAAGACTGGCTGCATGGCGGCGGACTTTCCAGCAAAAGCGTGATGTCCTATGGCGACATCCCCGAAAATGCTAACGACTGTTCCGCGAAAAGTCTCAAGGTGCCGCGCGGCGTCATTCTTGGCGGCAATCTTGAGGAGATTTTGCCGATCGACCATGGCGACCCCGAGCAGATCCAGGAATTCGTCGCGCATTCATGGTATAAATACCCTAGCGAGTTCAGCGGACTGCATCCTTGGGAGGGCATCACCGAGCCGAACTTTGAGCTAGGGGCAAAGGTCAAAGGCAGTAGAACAGATATCAAGGAGCTCGACGAAGGCGGCAGGTATTCCTGGATCAAAGCGCCGCGCTGGCGCGGCCACGCCGTCGAGGTCGGGCCGTTGGCGCGATATATCATCGGTTATGCGCAAGGCAAAGCCGAATTCAAGGAGCCGGCCAACAGACTGCTCAAGGGGCTCAATCTTCCCCTGAGCGCGCTGTTTTCGACATTTGGCCGTACTGCGACGCGGGCACTCGAGTGCCAGTGGGCGGCACATCAGATGCGCTATTTCCAGGACAAGCTGGTCGCCCACATCAAGGCAGGCAATAGCGCAACCGCCAACGTCAGCAAGTGGAAGCCGGAAAGCTGGCCTAACGAGGCCAAGGGCTACGGTTTCACCGAGGCGCCGCGCGGCGCGCTCGGGCACTGGATCAAGATCAGGGACACCAAGATCGACAATTACCAATGTGTCGTACCGACCACGTGGAACGGGTCTCCTCGCGATTCCAAGGGCAATATTGGCGCCTTTGAAGCTTCCCTGATCGGTACCCCGATCGCGGACCCGCAGCGGCCCCTGGAGATCTTGCGTACGATCCATTCCTTTGATCCGTGCTTGGCCTGCTCAACCCATGTGATCAGTACTGACGGCCAAGAAATGGCTTCAGTCAATGTTCGGTAGGGACATGGCCGACAAGGCTCCGCAAAACCCTACCGCCGTTGATGCGCCACCGACTGTAAGCGGCGGCGGCGGCGGTGGCGCCGCTTACGTCTATGAAGCGCCGGTGCGACTGTGGCATTGGGTCAATGCGGCGGCCATTTTGATGCTGGGCGTAACCGGCTATCTCATTGGAACCGGGACACCGGCGATGCCGGGAGAGGCTAGCGGCAATTTCCTATTCGGCTATATCCGCTTTGCGCATTTCTCTGCGGGATATGTGCTCGGCGTCGGCTTTCTGCTGCGCATCTACTGGGCCCTGATGGGAAACCCGCATGCCATGCAGATCTTTCGCGTGCCGCTCTGGCGCAGCTGCCTTTGGCGCGAAGTGTACGATGAGATGCGCTGGTACGCGTTTCTCGCAGTTGAGCCCGAGAGGCGCGTCGGGCACAATCGGCTGGCTCAGCTTGCGATGTTCTTTATGTTCACGCAGACGATCACGTTCATGATCGTCACAGGCTTTGCACTTTATGGACAAGGCGCGGGCCGTGACAGCTGGCAAGACAAGCTGTTCAGCTGGGTATTTGCAATCTGGCCTAACAGTCAGGACGTCCATACCTGGCATCATCTCGGGCTGTGGGTCGTCGTGACCTTTGCGCTGGTTCACATCTACGCGGTGATCCGGGAAGACATCATGTCGGGGCGGAGCATCTCCTCGATGATTTCGGGTCAGCGTCAGTTTCTCGATTGACTGGGAAGCGGATGCTGACTCCGGAAAGCAAGAAAAGGATCCTGGTGCTCGGCATCGGCAATATCCTGTGGGCCGACGAGGGATTCGGCGTGCGAGTGGTAGAGGAGTTTCATCGGCGCTACACCATCGATGACAACGTCTCCATCCTCGATGGTGGCACGCAGGGGCTCTACCTTGTCAGCTTCCTTGAGCAGGCCGATTGCCTGATCGTGTTCGATGCCATCGACTATGGACTTTCGCCCGGGCAGTTGAAGCTTGTGCGGAATGACGAGGTGCCGAAATTTACCGCTGCCAAGAAACTGAGCCTGCATCAGACCGGCTTTCAAGAGGTCTTGAGCGCAGCCGACCTGCTTGACCGCTGCCCGCGAGAGCTCGCTCTGATCGGCTGTCAGCCGCTGGACCTGGAGCGTTGGGGCGGTCCGCTGACGGCTCCGGTGCGCTTTCAGATCGGGCCTGCGATTGAACTGGCTTGCAAATTGCTAGTCCAGTGGGGCTCGCCGGCGAAACTGCGGGCCTCGCCGCTGCCTGTATCAGAACGGCTGTTGGGGAACAATATCGACCATGTCAATTATGAAAGGGCGCGGTCGATCTAGCGGCCCGCGGCTATTCATGTGCCTCGGCTTACCAATGACGATTGTTGAGACCGACGGCATCACGGCGCTATGCGAGTATGGCGATGAACAGCGGCGTGTCTCAGTCATGCTGCTCTCCGGCGTGTCGGTCGGCGCCAAGGTCCTCGTCCATATCGACACAGCGGTGCGGCTCTTGGAGGAGGACGAAGCAAGGCGGATCTCGGAAGCACTCGACGGGTTGGAGGCCGGCCTCAATGGCGAGGACTGCGATCGCTTCTTTGCGGACTTGATCGGTCATGAGCCGCAATTGCCCGACCACCTGCGCTAGCGGCGCCGCGTGCGGACATCGCGCTACCGCGCCTTGCCCGCAAATCGAATCTGCATCGTATCCAACCTATGCCCAGCAGATGTCAAGCGCTTACGCCCGCTGATCTGGGCGCGCACGCGATTGCAGCGAGACGATCGATTGGCATGTGCCTTGCTAATACCTCGCCGAGCAGAACCAGAAGGCTATCAGAAAGGCGTCTGATGAAATTCCAGCCGGCGCAGCATGATCTGGCGCGGCCCGCTCTGTCCGAGGTAGAGAGAGCAAACGCCGGTGCACATCTGGCCGGGCAGGATCCCGGGAGGTGGGGCGTGGAGCTGCCGTCGGCAGCGGGTCCCGTAAATTCGCTCTGGGCCAACCACGTCGCAAACGCGCTTTCTGAACAGATCAAGGCGCACTGGCGGCCCATGCAAGGGGGCGCCACCGCGCGCAGCGCCGGTGGCGAGCTGGGCGGGCGGCTCGGCCTGCGTGGCCCGCCGACGCAGATCGAGTGCCATCAGCGCGGCGCACTCCGCCGGGTCGGCAAGAGTCAGATCCGTTTGGTCAAGATCGACCGCATCTCGGCACCGAACGTCGGACCACACGCCGGTGGCGCCTGCACCGCCGATAGCATTGCCTCTCGGCAAGCCCCACGGAACGTCGCATCATGAAAACAGCGGCGCGCATCGGATACGAAGGCGCTGCTGCGGCGGCTCGCGGGTTCCCCGTGGATGCGGATAGTCGCGACATCGTCCATAGCGGGCCCACGGCTGTGGCGGCGCTGGCCAAGCGCGCCTGGCGCGATGCCGACGAGCTTGCAAAAAATTGTCCGAATGCCATCACGCTGCTATCGAACGCCGCTGCCGCCGCTCGTGACCAGAAGAGCGGCGCAGGCACGCAACTGTACAGGCTTTCGAATCTCAGTGATCTCGAGCGCAACCTGATCGCCGAAGTGCTTGGGGAAGGCGAGGTCGCCGGCGTCGTTGCGCTGCCAGATGGCTCTCAGGCGAAAATCCAGGAGTCCGTGCTTGCGGGAATCTGGCGCGTGCGCATCGGGACGGATCCGGCACACGAATATGTTGAGGTCGGGCCGATCCCGCAGATTGTACAGCGCGCCGCAACGGATCTGACGTCGACCGATCTGGTGATCGGCGCGGCGCCGGACGGCGCGATGAACGTGCTGCCGGTGCTCGCCGAAGCACGCGAGCGGGCCCGCACCTGGCGGTCTGGCATGCGCGCGCATGTCATCAATCTCACGCTGTTGCCGATGAACGCCATCGACCTGGCGTTTCTCCAGCAAAGCGTGGGCAATGGTCCGGTCCAAATCGTCTTTTGCGGCTACGGCGCATGCCGAGTGCAGGCGACTGCGACACGGAATGTGTGGTCGGTGCAGTTCTTCAATTTTATCGACAACATCATCCTGGATACGCTTGAGATCGGCGGCGTGCCGATTGTTGCGTTGGCTGCCGACGAGGATTTCGAGGATTCCGCCGAACGCCTGCAGGAAATCATGAAGGCTTACGTCACGTGAAGAGCTCGGAGAATGTTTGGCATTCGGCCAGTTCTCACGGACGGCGCACGCGTCCAGCGTGGCGTTGGCTGGATCGTGCACAACCGACCAGAGAGCGATGGCGACACAGACTGCTAAGCGAGTGCGTTGCGTTCCAAAAACTGGAAGCGTCTTCGACTTTCGCACGTCGAAGTTCTGCTTCGCGTCGGTTCAAAATGATGCCTGTGCGCGAACAGGACCTTCGCAGGAGCAAGCACGCCGACGTGTCGGCGTCTGAGGAGATGCTCGTAGCAGCCGATTGGGATATCGCCGGTCGAACCGTGCGTACGCGACCGACCTTGAACGATCCGTGTTCAGGGTCCAAGCGATCGGGCTTCGCACGTGCAGAGGCAAGGCCGTTAGCATGATGGGCGCGCCTTGGGCCATGAAGGTGGTCGTCTTCCTGCGTAACAGCGCCTGCCAACGGCATGCTGGGCGGAAATCGAACCTGCGCTTGCGAGTCCGATCCCGCAACATTGAGCTTGGTGTCATCGAAATCGCATCATTGGGCTCGATTGCCTGTTGCTCCCTGCTTTCGGCGATCTCCGCACGCAACGATATGGGTGGCGCCCGCGCCGAAGCAGCGGTCCTTGCCACGATGCGGCCGCCCAACCGCCGAGCGATAAATCATATCGATGCGCCACGTCTCTGTCTGATCGACAGCCGGCATTTTTTGCGCGAGATGATGACGGAGCGGTGCGCATGAGTCTCGTCGCTCGCAACAAAATCGATGTCACCATATCGCTTGCTGCCGACGTCATCGCCGCGGTCGAGATCCTGCCGCGAGTCCGGCCGCCACTGGCACGGCTGTTCGCCGGCAAACCGGCATCGGCGTTGCTCAAGGCGCTGCCGCATCTCTTCACAGTATGTGCCGCTGCGCAACAAACCGCATTGCTGTCCGCGATCGAGGCGGCACGTGACGAAAAGATCATCCTCGGGACGACACAGCGTCGTATGATCCTGGTCGTTGCCGAGCGCATCTCAGAATTGCTGCGGGGCCTCTTGGTCGGGCTTCCTACGCCGAACGTCGGTGCGGCGGCGATCCGGTCGCTCATACGGGGACTGTCAATGCTTGTGAGCAGCGCACGGCCAGCACGCGGGTCTGCTCGGCGCGAGGCTATAGCGCAGATTGTGGCTGCGCTCGCGGCACTCGGCATGCCGGTTGAAGATGGCGCGCCGAGGCCTGGTAGCCCGTTCGCGCTTTGCATTGCAGCGCTTGACGAAGTCGACTTGAAGTCCATCTCGATCGCGCACTCGTTCCTGTCCGTTGCCGACGACCGCAACATCACCGAACGGCTGCTCGGCGATGACCCGACATTTTGCCATTGTCCCGATCTTGGTGGGCATGCGCCCGAGACGGGTCCATGGGCGCGCCAAATGACGCGTGATCGGCTCTGGCTGGGTCGGTCGGGTGCGGTCGCGCGGCTGAAGGCTAGAATTGCAGAAATCGGGCAGCTATGCGATTGGCTCAAGGCCGGTGCTCATATCGAATCGGCCGAGCCTGGGATCATCGAACGCTACAAGCTAGGTCCTGGACGAGGCGCGGCCGCGGTCGAATGCGCCAGGGGCCGCCTCTATCACGCGGTCGAGCTTGATCCTCAGGGCCAGATATCCCGCTTCGAATGTCTTGCGCCGACGGAATGGAATTTCCATTGGCGCGGACCGCTTGTCCGGAATCTGCTGGGCGCGGTGCTGACGGCGAGACGACATCAGAAAGCGGTTCGTGCGGTGATTGAATCGCTTGATCCCTGCGTCGGGTTCACACTGAAGTTTCGCAAAGTTGACGATGCATGAAATGGCGCTTTGTCAAAGCATCGTCGAAATCGTCGAGGAGGAGGCGCGTCGCCGATCGTTTTCCCAGGTGCGGAGCGTCTGTCTGGAGATCGGGGCGTTGAGCCATGTTGCGCCTGAAGCGATCAGGTTCTGCTTTGCTGTCGTTGCAACGCGGACCATTGCCGAGGGCGCGGCCCTTAAAATCATCGAATGTCCCGGCGTGGCCTGGTGCATGATCTGTTCGAAGAGCGTCAAGATTGCACGACGCGATGAGTGCTGTCCACGCTGCGGCAGCTATCGCTTGCAGGTAACAGCAGGCGAAGAGATGCGAGTGAAAGAGCTGGAGATCGATTGATGTGTAGCGTATGCGGCTGCAGCGGACAGGCGTCTTCAACCGAACGCGCCGAAGCGCATGATGCCCAAGGCAGCGCTCGCGACCGTCCCCATGTGCAGGACAATTGCGATCGCCAAGAGGCGCATCTGCATGGCGACCAGGGCCTGCAGCAATCACACCAAGCCGGCCATGACCACCCTCATCATCCTGGCCGTCCTCAGGCGCATGGTGGGCAGGCGTTTGTGAGCCGCGGCGCCGATCCGGCTGCCTTGAAGGTCGCGGACATGAGCTGCGAGCATGTCATTCAGGTCGGGCGCGACATCCTGGGCAAGAATAACAGGATCGCGGCGGAAAACCGCGCCCTCTTCATGGCCGACGAGCTGCTCGTATTTAATCTTATGTCCAGTCCTGGTGCAGGCAAGACCTCGCTGCTGGTCCGCGCCGTGTCCGAGCTCAAGCGCAGCTGCACGATCGGGGTCATCGAGGGCGATCAGCAGACCTCGAACGATGCCGAACGCATTCGCTCGGCCGGCGTGCCGGCTATTCAAGTCAATACCGGTAAGTGTTGTCATCTCGATGCTGCCATGATTGGTGAGGCGTATCGCCGCTTGCGACCGCTCACGCGCGGTATTCTCTTCATCGAGAACGTCGGTAATCTGGTCTGTCCCGCTGCCTTCGATCTAGGCGAGGCCTGCAAGATCGTGGTGTTGTCGACCACCGAAGGCGAAGACAAGCCGCTCAAATATCCCGATATGTTTGCCGCTTCTTCGCTCATGCTGATCAACAAGATTGATCTGGCATCGCTGCTTGAGTTCGATTTGGGCAGGACCGTCGAATACGCAAGACGCGTCAATCCCAAGATCGAAGTGCTCACGGTCTCGGCGCGGACCGGCGAGGGTTTTGGCTCACTCTACGCTTGGATCGATAAGCAGGCAGCGCATCAAAGGCGCGCCTTGGAGGATACAAGGCGATGAGCGCCGACATGGTCTGCGACCGAACACGGCTGCGCGTGCGCGTGAGCGGGGCCGTGCAGGGGGTCGGCTTTCGCCCCTACGTCTATGGCCTCGCCAGGCGATACGGATTGGCGGGGTTCGTCGTCAATGGCCCCGAGGGCGTCACAATCGAAGTCGAGGGTAACCGGGCGTCCGAGTTTGTCGCCGCTTTGCCGCTCGAGCCGCCTCCACTGGCACGTATCGACCACATCTGCGTTCAGCGGACCGGGGCGCTCGCGGCACAAGATTTTTCGATTCGCACGAGCGAAGGGGGCAGGTTGTCAACGCGGATCGTTGCCGATGCCGCGACCTGCCGGCAATGCCTGGGTGAGCTATTCGATCCAGAAAATCGCCATTACCTTTATCCCTTCGTCAGCTGCTCCCATTGCGGCCCGCGCTACACGATCGCCGAACAGCTTCCGTACGATCGCCGCAACACGGTCATGAAGGCTTTCAGGCTGTGTGCCGCCTGCGCGGTCGAATATGCTGATCCAGCGAGCCGCAGGTTTCGCGCGGAGGCGATCGCGTGTCCGATATGCGGTCCTCGGCTTAGCCATGGGGTCAACGCCATTGTTGCGGCGATTGCCGGCGGCCAAATCGTGGCGATAAAGGGGCTCGGGGGGTATCAGCTGCTTTGCGATGCGCGCAACCAGGACGCCGTGCAGCGTTTGCGCAGCAGAAAGCAGCGCCCCCAGAAGCCGTTCGCGGTCATGGTCGGTTCTATAGAGCGTGTCAACGAAATCGCGGAAGCGAACGCGGTAGAGCTTGGGCTGCTCGAATCCGTAGCACGTCCCATCGTCCTTTTAGCTTCGCGCAATGATTTGGCGCCCGCGACGGCTCCTGGCTTATCGCGCGTAGGTGTCATGCTGCCGGTAGCGCCACTGCATCACCTCATCTTTCATGCGTTTCACTCGACAGGAGCATGGCTTGCGGGGGCAGCCCCGGTCATCGTCGCAACCAGCGCCAATTCTTGCGGCGAACCGCTCGTGATCGACAACGCGCAGGCGCTGCGGCGGCTCAAGGGGATTGCCGATCTTGTCGTGACCCATGATCGAGATATCCTGACGCGTGCCGATGACACCGTGCTGTCGGTGGTGGCCAGCCGGCCTCGGTTCGTTCGCCGGGCACGTGGCTATGTTCCCGAACCGATCCGGCTTGCGAGGTCTGTGCCAGTCGTGCTCGCCGTCGGCGGCGCGCTGAAGTCAACCGTTACCATCACGCGGGGCAACGAAGCCTTCGTCTCCCAGCATATTGGCGATCTTGATACGGCCGAAGGGATCTGTGTGTTCGAGCAGACGATCCACCACCTCACATCGACCCTTGATGTGGAGCCTGTCGTCATTGCCCATGATCTGCATCCCGATATGGCGTCGACCCGATTTGCGCAAGCAAGCGGCCGGGCACTTGTCGCCGTCCAGCATCACCACGCCCACGCCGCCGCCGTCATCGCTGAGCATGGCCATGCCGGACCTGCGCTTGCCTTGGTGCTCGACGGCCATGGCTTCGGTTCCGACGGCGGTAACTGGGGTGGCGAGCTACTGTTGTGCGAAGAAACGAGTTTTCAACGCATCGGGCATCTCGCGCCCCTGCAAATGCCTGGCGGCGATCGCGCAGCCCGCGAGCCGTGGCGTATGGCAAGCGCAATATTGCAGGCGCTCGGCCGGGGTCATGAAATCGTGCCTCGCTTTGCCGCGCAGCGGCAGGCTGGGCGTGTGTCAGCATTGCTCGATCAAGCGGGCGGGGCCACGACGACCAGCGCGGGCCGGTTATTCGATGCCGCGGCGGCGCTGCTGGGGGTTGTAAGTTTGCAGAGCTATGAGGGCGAGGCCGCGATGAAGCTCGAGGCGCTGGTGCGGCGGACTGAGATATTCGAAGCGGGCTGGACCGTCGACCGCGGCGTGCTGTCGCTTCGTCCGCTATTTTCGCGGTTGATTGCAGACGACATCGACGCCGCGGACGGAGCCGGGCTGTTTCATGGCACCTTCGCCGCCGCCTGCATTGACTGGGTCAGGCGCGCTGCGCGGAGAACCGGCGTCAATACCATCGTTTTAAGCGGCGGCTGTTTTCTGAACGCGGTGCTGGTGGATGAAATTGAGCGCGGTTGCCGCAGCGCAGGCCTCACTCCGCTGGTGCCACGGCAGCTGCCGCCCAACGATGGCGGCTTGAGCCTTGGGCAGGCCTGGATTGCCGCTCTGCAGACTGCCGAACAGTCGTCAGCCCTGGAAGGAGCAACCTGACATGTGTCTTTCGGTCCCGGCAAAGATTTCGAAAATTCTTCCCGACGATATGGCGATCGTGTCCATCGATGGGGTCAGCTTGGAAATATCGATCGCTCTCATCGAGGAGCTCGATGTCGGCGACAGCGTTCTTGTCCATGTCGGCTACGCGCTATCCAAGATTAACCCGACAGAAGCCAAGCGCACGTTGGAGCTCTTGCAGGAGCTGGGCAGTGCAGGGCAGGAACTCCGATGATGAAATATGCCGATGAATTTCGTGACAAGACCATCGCACAGGGGCTCGCGCGGGCGATTGGCGCCGAAGCTGGTGCGCGACGGGCTTACCGGTTCATGGAATTCTGCGGCGGACACACTCATGCGATCTCCCGCTACGGCCTCGAGGATTTGCTGCCCGCGAACGTTCGCATGATCCACGGGCCCGGTTGTCCGGTCTGCGTTCTGCCCGCCAGCCGGATCGACATGGCGATCCGGCTCGTCGAGCGGCCGGAGGTCACTCTGTGCGTGTATGGCGACCTGATGCGCGCGCCCGGCTCGCAGGGGCAGTCCCTCATGCGCGCCAAAGCGCTCGGCGCAGACATTCGGATGGTCTATTCGACGCTCGACGCTATCCGGCTCGCCGAACAGGCACCAAACCGGGAGGTGGTCTTCTTTGCTATCGGATTTGAGACCACGACGCCCCCGACCGCGGTGATGGTCCGGATTGCTGAAAAGAAGCGGCTGAGGGGCCTCAGCGTGTTCTGCAACCACGTGCTTACGCCCTCTGCGATGCACAGCATTCTCGAGAACCCGAAGATGCGCAACATCGGTGGGGTCGCAATCGATGGCTTCGTCGGTCCTGCACATGTCAGTACGATCATCGGTACGCAGCCTTACGAGCCCCTGGTGGAACAATTCGGTAAGCCGATCGTCATCGCGGGATTTGAACCGCTCGACGTGATGCAGGCGATCCTGATGCTGGTGCGGCAGGTGAACGAAGGCCGCTACGAGGTGGAGAACCAATACAGCCGTGCAGTGACGCGCCAAGGCAATCGACGCGCCAAGGACGAGGTCTCGCAGGTATTCGAACTGCGTGAGCAGTTCGAATGGCGGGGGCTTGGGCTCGTCTCCAACAGCGGACTGAAGCTCAAGCGGGCTTACGCGGGATTTGATGCCGAGGCGCGTTTTGCGATGCACGAGCTGCATGTCGCCGACAATCCGGCATGCGAGTGCTGCGCGATCCTGCGCGGCGCCAAGCGGCCGGTTGACTGCAAGCTGTTTGGAACCGTCTGCACGCCGGAAACACCCATCGGGTCCTGCATGGTTTCCTCGGAAGGCGCTTGTGCCGCGTATTGGACCTACGGCCGAGTTCGCGATGATCAAGTGAGACGGTTGTCATGAGCCTCAAGGATTATCATGGCAAGCTCGACGTCGAGAACGGACGCGTTGATCTTTCCCACGGATCCGGGGGGCGCGCCATGGCACAACTGATCTCCGGCCTTTTTCACCAAGCCTTCGGTAATGAATGGCTCGCCCGCTGCAATGATCAGTCGGCGTTTGAGGTTGCGGCAGGCAGAATGGTGATGACGACCGACGGCTACGTGATTTCGCCACTGTTCTTTCCCGGCGGCAATATCGGGTCGTTGGCGGTGCACGGCACGATCAATGATGTCGTGATGGCCGGCGCGCGTCCGCTCTATCTGTCGGCTAGCTTCATCATCGAGGAGGGTTTCCGGCTTTCGGATCTAAGGACGATTGCGCAGTCGATGGGCGCGGCGGCGCGCGGTGCCGGCGTTAACATCATCACCGGGGATACCAAGGTCGTCGAGCGCGGCAAGGCGGATGGGTTGTTCATCTCTACGACCGGGATTGGGGTTCTGGCCGATGGGATCGATCTGTCCGCCGACAAAGCAATGATCGGGGACCGTGTGCTGGTGTCGGGCAGCCTTGGCGATCATGGGGTGGCGATCATGTCAACCCGCCAGAACACCGCTCTTCAAGTTGAGATCGTCTCGGATTCCGCATCGCTGCATGACCTGGTGGCCGTCATGATGGCGGCTGGCGGGCGCGGCATCCGCGTGATGCGTGACCCCACGCGCGGCGGTCTTGCCGCCACTCTCAACGAGATTGCGCATCAATCTGGCCTCGGGTTCCGTCTGCAGGAAGCAGCCATTCCGGTTAAGCCCGCGGTTGCGGCCACCTGCGAACTCCTTGGGCTTGATCCGATCCATGTCGCCAATGAGGGTAAGCTCGTTGCGATCGTCGCGTCTGATGTCGCTGATGCCGTACTTGCAGCCATGAAGGCGCATCCGCTTGGGTGCGATGCAGCCGATATTGGCGAGGCCGTAGCTGACGATCACAAATTTGTGCAAATGGCGACCAGTTTTGGCGGCGGACGAATTGTCGATTGGTTGTCAGGCGAACAATTGCCTCGGATCTGTTGAACACGCCACGCCCATTTGCGGGGAGCATGAGGGAACGATGATTAGCTCAGCGAGCATGGTCGTCTCAACCCGCTTCGCATCTGCTTGTTTGAAATCCTGCGTAGCTGGTCCAAGATCGCTGAATTCCTGCGCCATTTAGGCGCCAGCCTCGCAATATCGTTACGCTCTTGCGATTAAAAAAAAACCTCTAGGCAGGGAGTTTTCAAATGAAGGTCGGAGTCCCCAAGGAAATCAAGGCGCACGAATATCGCGTGGGCCTTACCCCTGGAGCCGTCCGCGAATACGTGGCAGCGGGCCACCGCGTGATGATCGAGACCAATGCCGGCGCCGGCATTGGTGCAACCGATGACGATTATCGCGCCGCCGGCGCAACGATTCTCGATTCGGCAGGCGAAATATTCGCGTCGAGCGAGATGATCGTAAAGGTTAAGGAGCCTCAGCCGTCCGAATGGAGCCAGCTGCGGGAGAGCCAGATCCTCTTCACTTACCTGCATCTGGCGCCAGACCCGGAGCAGGCCAGGGGGCTCCTGAAATCTGGGTGCACCGCGATCGCTTATGAGACCGTAACTGATGCCCATGGTGGTCTTCCACTGCTGGCGCCGATGAGCGAGGTCGCGGGTAGGCTTGCGATCGAAGCTGCGGGTAGTGCGCTGAAGCGCAGTGCAGGCGGACGAGGGCTGTTGATCGGTGGGGTGCCCGGTGTTCAGCCGGCTCGGATCGTGGTGATCGGAGGCGGCGTCGTCGGCACGCACGCCGCACGCATGGCGGTCGGTTTGGGCGCGGAGGTCACCATCATCGACCGTTCGATACCCCGGCTCCGCGAGTTGGACGAGCTATTCGAGGGGCGTGTTCGTACCAGATTTTCCACCATCGAATCCGTGGAGGAGGAGGTATTTGCGGCCGATGTGGTGATTGGTGCGGTGCTCGTTCCCGGAGCGAGCGCGCCGAAGCTGGTCCGCCGGAGCATGCTGAGCTCAATGCGTAAGAGGGCGGTCATCGTAGATGTCGCTATCGATCAAGGCGGCTGCTTTGAGACATCGCACCCAACCACTCACGCTGATCCAACTTACGAAGTGGATGGCATCATTCATTACTGCGTCGCGAATATGCCCGGCGCTGTGCCGTTGACCTCGAGCCAGGCACTGAACAACGCCACGCTGCCGTTTGGTTTGGCTCTGGCCAACAAGGGCTTTTCCGCCGTGCTCGAGAATCCGCACCTGCGCGCGGGCCTCAATGTCCATCGGGGCCGGCTGACTTACAAGGCGGTTGCCGAGAGTCTCGGGCTCCCCTTCTCTCCGATCGAACGGGCTGCGGCCTGATTCCCAGAGGCCCACACGGGCGTTTCCTCCCTGACTTGGGCCACCCTTCGGGGTGGCTTTTTTTCGGCTCCCTCGATCTGCTCAGTCCTGCTGGCCTTTCTTTGGAGCGCGGAACGAAGCCGAGGGATCACCAGACGATCGCTTGGCTTTCGGTCGTCCCCGTGATGCGAGCCAAGTACCTCCGTCCTCTACAGGGAAAGCAGGTTTTCCGGTGATCCGCGGGGATTGAACATTGCCTGCCGCAGCTCGCCCAGAGGGACCGCGATCATCGAAGCGACCTTTATCTGCGCGATCGGGCACGACGTTTTCTGGCTGTGCTGTGAAGAGGCGAACTGGGCTGGCGAACGCGGCCTCGTCGGCTGACCGCCGCCGGACCGACCCTGCGGTCCAACTATGTGTCGAGATCGAGCTGCCGAGAGGCCGATTGTAGCATTTGCGACAATCGTTGAGGCGGCGACATGCATTGGAAAATAGCCGAGAAAAATCAAGCCCAGGCTCTTTGGCATAAGACTTGAAAGCAAGAAGCGGTCCGCACTTTGCTTATGGAATCGCAGTAATGGCCTACAAGATAATCGCGTCCCAGTGCACCGTCTGTGGCGCGTGTGAATTCGAATGTCCCAACGCGGCGATCAGCCTGAAGAACGATATATATGTGATCAATCCGGCCCAGTGCACTCAATGTGAGGGTCATTTTGACGCGCCGCAATGCGCTGTCGTTTGCCCAGTGCCCGACACCTGCGTGCCGGCATAGGGGGTAGCCCATGAGGGGGACTCCGGCACAAAGCAGGATGAAGACTCTAGCGACAGTTGTCTGGGTCGGGGGCCTGATTCTCTCACGCGCTGATCCCGCGTTGGCCATGACTTGCGCGATCAGCTTGGAGGGGCGCGCGGGGCAATCATCGTCGGCTGGAGTTTTCCGTGTGGGAGCGGAGTAGACAATGGTAGCTGTGCCAGAGACGGTCGAGCGCGTCCGGCGCATCGACGTCGACCAGTATCGATATGGGTTTGAGACGCTGATCGAGTCCGACAAGGCCCCGAAGGGGCTGTCGGAAGACACCGTCCGCTTCATCTCCGCAAAGAAGAATGAACCGGCCTGGATGCTGGAATGGCGCCTGGAGGCGTATCGCCGCTGGCTGACCATGACCGAGCCGACCTGGGCGCGCGTCGACTATCCGAAGATCGACTACCAGGACATCTACTACTACGCGGCGCCGAAGCCGAAGAAGACGCTGTCCTCGATCGACGAGATCGATCCGGAAATCCTCAAGACCTACGAGAAGCTCGGCATCCCCTTGCGCGAGGTCGCGATCCTCGAGGGCGTCGAGCCGCCGCCCGGCGGCGAGCAGACGCCGAACCGCAAGATCGCGGTCGACGCCGTGTTCGACTCGGTCTCGGTCGCGACCACCTTCCAGAAGGAGCTGAAGGCGGCCGGCGTGATCTTCATGCCGATCTCGGAGGCGATCCGCGAGCATCCCGAGCTGGTGCAGAAATATCTCGGCACCGTGGTGCCGACTTCGGACAATTACTTCGCGACATTGAATTCGGCTGTGTTCTCCGACGGCTCGTTCGTCTACGTGCCGCCGGGCGTGCGCTGCCCGATGGAGCTGTCGACCTATTTCCGCATCAACGAGCGCAACACCGGCCAGTTCGAGCGCACGCTGATCATCGCCGACAAGGGCTCCTACGTCTCCTATCTCGAGGGCTGCACCGCGCCGCAGCGCGACGAGAACCAGCTGCACGCCGCCGTGGTCGAGCTCGTCACGCTCGACGATGCCGAGATCAAGTATTCGACGGTGCAGAACTGGTACCCGGGCAATTCGGAAGGCAAGGGCGGCATCTACAATTTCGTCACCAAGCGTGGCGACTGCCGTGGTCGCAATTCGAAGATCTCCTGGACCCAGGTCGAGACCGGTTCGGCGATCACCTGGAAATATCCGAGCTGCATCCTGCGCGGCGACAATTCGAGCGGCGAGTTCTACTCGATCGCGATCTCGAACGGTTTCCAGCAGGTCGATAGCGGCACCAAGATGATCCATCTCGGCAAGAACACGTCGAGCCGGATCATCTCCAAGGGCATCGCCGCCGGCAAGTCGCAGAACACCTATCGCGGTCTCGTCAGCGCCCATCGCAAGGCCACCGGCGCGCGCAACTACACCGCCTGCGACTCGCTTCTGATCGGCGACAAATGCGGCGCGCACACCGTGCCCTATGTCGAGGCCAAGAATTCCTCGGCGACGTTCGAGCATGAAGCGACGACGTCGAAGATTTCCGAGGACGTGCTGTTCTACTGCATCCAGCGCGGGCTCTCGCAGGAAGAAGCCGTCGGCCTCGTCGTCAACGGTTTCGTGAAGGACGTACTGCAGCAACTGCCGATGGAGTTCGCGGTGGAAGCGCAGAAGCTGATCTCGATCAGCCTTGAAGGTTCGGTTGGCTAATCCATCCCGCTAACGGCGCGGCCGACGCGCCTCGGGGTGATGCTCAGGAAAAATCAGATGTCTCTGCTTGAAGTGAAAGATCTGCAGGTTCGTGTCGAGGAGCGTGAGATCCTCCACGGGCTGTCGCTCACGGTGAACCCGGGCGAGGTGCACGCGATCATGGGGCCGAACGGCTCCGGCAAGTCGACGCTCTCCCACGTCATCGCCGGCAAGCCGGGCTATGAAGTCACCGGCGGGCAGATCCTGTTCAGGGGCGAGGACCTCCTGGAGATGGAGCCCAACGAGCGCGCCGCCAAGGGCGTGTTCCTGGCGTTCCAGTATCCGGTCGAGATCCCCGGCGTCACCACCTGGAATTTCCTGCACGCGGCGCTCAACGCCCAGCGCAAGGCGCGCGGTGAGGACGAGATCTCGTCGCCGGCCTTCCTCAAGAGGGTCCGCGAGGTCGCCAAGTCGCTGAACATTCCACAGGACATGCTGAAGCGCGGCGTCAATGTCGGCTTTTCCGGCGGCGAAAAGAAGCGCAACGAGATCCTGCAGATGGCGCTGTTCGAGCCGGCCGTCTGCATCCTCGACGAAATGGATTCCGGCCTCGACATCGATGCGCTGCGGATCGCGGCCGACGGCGTCAACGCGCTGCGCTCGCCTGAGCGCGCGATGGTCGTGATCACCCACTATCAGCGGCTGCTCAACTACATCGTGCCCGACTTCGTGCACGTGATGTCGAAGGGCCGGGTGGTGAAGAGCGGCGGCAAGGAACTGGCGCTGGAGCTGGAAGAGTCCGGTTACACGCAGTTCGAAGACGCTGCCTGACAAACGCGGGTTTTGTGATGAACGTTGTTGCGAAGACCGAGACCGGGCGCGCGCTGGGCGATGCATTCGCCGTGGTACGCGACCGTCTGCCGGGCGAGGGCAAGATCGCCGATCAGCGGCGCCAGGCCTTCGAGGCTTATGAACGATCAGGCCTGCCGCATCGTCGGATCGAGGACTGGAAATACACCGACCTGCGCGCGCTGATGCGCGAAGTGCTGCCGCTCGCGGCGTCCCCGGATGATGCCGCGCTGGGCCGTGCCAGGGCCGTCGTAGAGGCCCGCGCGATCGATGGCGTCCGGCGCCTGGTGCTGGTCGACGGCGCGTTCGCGCCTGATCTTTCCGATTGGCAGGATCTGGAGAAAGGGCTCTCGATCAATCCGCTGCGCCTCGCGCTGGAAGCCGGCGACGAGATCGTCGCGACGCAGGCTCTCGCGTCCGATGTCGCCAACCCCATGATCGCGCTGAACGGTGCGATGGCGACCGACGGGGTCGTCATCGACGTCGCCAACGGCACGGTGCTGACCCAACCGCTGCACATCGTGCATGTCGCATCCGGCACCGCGCCGGCCTCGACGTTCACGCGGTCACTGCTCCGGCTCGGCCGCGATACCAGCGTGACGCTGGTGGAGAGTTATCTCGCCGCCGACGGCGCCAAGGCCTACCAGACCCATGACGGACTGGTTGTTGCGATCGGTGACAACGCACGGCTCGATCACGTGCGCCTGGTCGAAGACAGCGTCGATGCCTTCAATATTTCCTCGGCGACGGTGTCGCTCGGCGCGCATGCTCATTTCAACACCTTCGGCCTGACCTCAGGCGGTCATGTTAGCCGCTATCAGCTGACGATCACCTGCGCCGGCGAGGGCTCGACGGTCGAGACCAACGGCGTCAATCTGATCAACGGCACGCAGCACGCCGACACCACGCTGTTCATGGACCACGCGGTGCCGCACTGCGCGAGCCGCGAGATCTTCCGTGCCGTCGTCGACGACCGTGCCCATTCCGTATTCCAGGGCCGCATCATCGTCCGTCCGGACGCGCAGAAGACCGACGCCAAGATGATGACCCGTGCGCTGCTGCTGTCCGACGACGCGGAAGCCGACAACAAGCCCGAGCTCGAGATCTTCGCCGACGACGTCACCTGCGGTCACGGCGCGACCACCGGCGCGCTCGACGAGAGCCTGCTGTTCTACATGCGCGCCCGCGGACTGCCCGAGAAGGAAGCGCAGGCGCTCCTGATCCAGGCCTTCGTCGGCGAGGCGATCGAGACCATCGCCAGCGACGCGTTGCGCGAGGTCGCAATTGCCACCGCGCAGCGCTGGCTTCAGGCGAGGGCGTGAGCATGCACAAGGCGGTCGCCAACGGTAGTTACGACGTCGCACTGGTGCGGCAGGATTTCCCGGCGCTCGCCATGCAGATCTACGGCAAGCCGCTGGTCTATCTCGACAACGCGGCCTCGGCGCAGAAGCCGAATGCGGTGCTCGACCGCATGACCGAGGCCTACAAGAGCGAATACGCCAACGTGCATCGCGGCCTGCATTACCTCGCCAATGCCGCGACCGAGGCCTATGAAGGCGCCCGCGGCAAGGTGGCGAAGTTCATCAACGCCCGCCGCAGCGAAGAGATCGTCTTCACCCGCAACGTCACCGAGGCGATCAATCTGGTGGCGTCGTCCTGGGGCGGGGAAAACATCAAGGAGGGCGACGAGATCGTCCTTTCGATCATGGAGCACCACTCCAACATCGTGCCGTGGCACTTCCTCAGGGAACGCCATGGTGCCGTGATCAAGTGGGCGCCGGTCGACGACGAGGGCAACTTCCTGATCGAGGAGTTCGAGAAGCTCCTGACCCCGCGCACCAAGATCGTCGCGATCACCCAGATGTCGAATGCGCTCGGCACGCTGGTTCCGGTCAAGGACGTGATCCGGCTGGCGCACGCCCGCGGCATCCCGGTGCTGGTCGACGGCGCGCAAGGCGCGGTGCACCTGCCGATCGATGTCCAGGACCTCGATTGCGATTTTTACGCCTTCACCGGACACAAGGTGTACGGACCGACCGGCATCGGCGCGCTCTATGCCAAGCACGAGCATCTGGTGGCGATGCGGCCGTTCAACGGCGGCGGCGAGATGATCCGTGAGGTGGCCAAGGACTGGGTCACCTATGGCGATCCGCCGCACAAGTTCGAGGCCGGCACGCCGCCGATCGTCGAGGCGATCGGGCTCGGCGCTGCGATCGACTACGTCAATTCGATCGGCAAGGAGCGCATCGCCGCGCATGAGCATGAACTGCTGACCTATGCGCAGGATCGCCTGCGCGAGATCAACTCGCTGCGCGTGATCGGAACCGCCCGCAACAAGGGACCGGTGATCTCGTTCGAAATGAAGGGCGCGCATCCTCACGATGTCGCGACCGTGATCGACCGCCAGGGCATTGCGGTGCGCGCCGGCACGCATTGCGTGATGCCGCTTTTAGAGCGGTTCAACGTCACGGCCACCTGCCGTGCATCCTTCGGGATGTATAATACCAGGGAAGAAGTCGACCATCTGGCGCAGGCGCTGATCAAGGCGCGGGAATTGTTCGCATGACCGATACAGCCGAAGTCAAGACGGCCACCATGGAAACCACCTCGGCGCTGCCGGCGGAGGAGACCGAGCGCATGAGCGGCGAGATCGTCGCGGCGCTGAAGACGGTGTTCGATCCGGAAATCCCGGCCGACATCTACGAGCTCGGCCTGATCTACAAGGTCGATCTCAAGGATGATCGCTCGGTCGATATCCTGATGACCCTGACCACGCCGAATTGCCCGGCCGCCGGCGAATTGCCGCAGATGGTGGAGAACGCGGTTGCCAGCGTTCCCGGTGTCGGCGTCGTCAACGTCAATCTGGTCTGGGATCCGGCCTGGACGCCGGACCGGATGTCGGACGAGGCGCGCCTCGTCCTCAATATGTGGTGATTCGTCACAGCGTTTTCGAGCGAAGTGGATGCCGGTTCGCGTGAAGAAAACGCGTCAGAACAAGAGGTAAAGGTTCTGATCAAGTCAGAACCTTTACGGATTGGACTTAGGCTCAAGAAGAACGGCAATTGATTTGCCGCTGGGACTGACCACATGAGTGACATGACGCAAGCTTCACCAACCCCAGCCAAGCCGAAGCGGCCCCGCCCGCAGGTCATGAAACTGACCGATGCCGCCGCGGAGCGGATCAGCGAGCTGACCAAGCGCGCCGACTCGGAGATCGTCGGGCTGCGCGTCGGCATCAAGAACGGCGGGTGCGCCGGACAGTCCTATACCGTCGAATACGCCCACGAGATCCGCCCGACCGACGAAGTGGTCGAGGACAAGGGCGTGAAGATCCTGGTCGATCCGAAGGCCGTGCTGTTCCTGCTCGGCACCGAGATGGACTATGTGGCCGACAAGATGCAGGCCCAGTTCGTGTTCAACAACCCGAACCAGATCTCCGCGTGCGGTTGCGGCGAATCGGTGCAGCTCAAGCCGGCCACGGTCTGACAGCATCGTCCCGGCCAAGTGCGCAATTGCGCGCGGGGGCCGGGACGCAATAACCACCAGCATTGATTGTTGATCCGATCGTCGTCCATACTGCCTTGTCGAGAGGCTGCGGCGTATGGGTCGCGGCCCCTCGTGCGCAATTGCGCACTCGGCCGGGACGCGACGGTGGGCACATGGACCGCGAATTCCTCACCGACCTGTTCGCCGATTTCGGCCCGGTGACGCTGCGCCGGATGTTCTCCGGCTACGGCATCTCGGCTGACGGCACCAATTTCGCGCTGGCCCTGCGGGCTGGGCTCTACTTCCGTGCCGACGAGGAGACCATTCCGCAATTCGAGGCGGAAGGCTGCGGGCCGTTCCAGTATCAGACGCGTTCCAAGACGGTGACGGTGAACTCCTACTGGCAGCTGCCGGCACGGCTGTTCGATGATTCGGAAGAACTCGCGGTCTGGGCACGGTCGGCGCTCGGCGCCGCCCAGCGCGCCGCGCTGCGCAAGCGGCCGAGGAAACGAGCGGCCGCGCGGACGGCGAAGGCGCCCGCGAAGAAGGCTACTGCAAGGAAGGCTGGCAAGAAAGCGGCTGCGAGAAAGGCGGTTGCGAAGAGGCCGTCGGCGAAGAAGAAGCGATCGGCAAGGAAGCGCTCCTCATCGTGAGGCAGCCAATCCATCCACGTCATTGGGAGCGAAGCGAAGCAACCCATGATTCCGCATATGCGGTTGCGGTGAATTGCTTCGCTTCGCTCGCAATGACGGTGGAGGCAGTTGAGCGAGCAGATCACGCCACGCGGGTCTGGATCTCGGTGCTGTATTCGGGATCGGCCTCGCAGATCACACGGTTGCGGCCGGCGCGCTTGGCGGCATAGAGGCAAGCGTCGGCGCGCTCGATCAGCGAGTCGGTATCGTCGGACGGCTTTAGCATGGAGACGCCGACCGAGATCGTGACACGGCCGAGGATCTCGCCAGTCGACTTCTTCTTCAGCTCCTTGGCCATCACGGCGCGGCGGATGTGGTCGGCGACCGTCAGCGCCTGCCGCAGCGCCGTGTTGGGCAGCACCACGGCGAATTCCTCGCCGCCATAGCGGGCGGTGATGTCCTGGCCCTTGATGTTCTGCTTCAGCGACTGCGCCACCAGCCGCAGCACCTGGTCGCCGGTGAGATGGCCGTAGGAGTCGTTGAACGACTTGAAGTGGTCGATGTCGAACATCAGGAGCGACAGCGGCTCGCCGCTGGCGAGCGCGGCCTGCACCGCCATGTCGATCGAGCGGTCGAAATATTTCCGGTTGCCGAGGCCGGTGAGCGGATCGGTCAGGCTCTCGGCGCGGATCGCCTCGAGGCTGTGTTGCAGGTCGCTGATCTCCGACTTCGACAGCGCGAGCCGGTTCTCCAATGCCTGATTGGTCTCGCGCATCTCGCGTGTCGATTTTGCCAGGCTATCGACGATTGCCTTGATGTGATCGCGGGTGGTCGCGCTCGCGAGCTTGTCGCTGGCGCCGACGAGGCTGGCGTCATAGGTTGCGGACACGCCGAGCGCGTCGGTGATCAGCTTCATGACGGCGTCGATCTCGCCGATGACGCGCGCGCCGACCTTGTCGATACGGTCCGAGGTCTTGATGTGCGAAAGATAGGTCTCGTAGATCTGCTCGAGATCGGATTCAGAGAGCTTGCCGCTGCGCGCCAGCGTCTCGTTGATGACCTTGTTGAGCGGCGCGTTGTATCCGGTCGCGTAGACGTACCAGATTTCGTAGTTGCGGGGGACGGCGGTCTGGCGAAGCGAGCGGATCTGGCCAAGTGCGACTTCGGCAAAGGCCAACGTACGTTCGTGTTCGTCCAGCAGCTTGACCACTGTCACGCCCTCAATGCACGCAATGCCGATTAAGCCCGGCAGCAATGACTAAACTATTGGGGCGAGGGTACGGGACGAGAGTGAAGGCAAGGTAAATAGTGGAACTACGGGGAAGCCGGCTGCGACGACCATGCGGCGCGCCCGATGCTTGTCCGTCTTGAGCGGCACTTTCGGACGCTCTTCGTTTGCCCGCATTGCGATGCGAAAACTGCGCGCATTTGCATCAAACGCCGGGAATCGACGTGTGCACCGGTCGCGGGCGGCAACAGAGATTGGCTGGACTACCGCCGCTGGCGCGGCGGCGTCGGAGCAGGCCTTACGCGCGTGCGCGCACAGGTCGCAGCAGGAAGGCGGGCAGGTGCGAATGATCGGCGGGCTCGTGGTCCACCTCGCGCTGCGGCCGCCGTGGCTCGGCACGCCCGATCGACGGTACGTGCGACGGAGCGGCCTGCGGAGCCGAATTGCGGCCGTGGCGCGGTTCACGCTCCGGCTTCGCTGCGCGCTCTTCGCGGGGCTGCCGCTCGCGACGCGCTTCGCGTTCACCGTGACGCGGCTCGCGCTCACCGTCACGCGGCTCGCGTTCACGTCGCGGCTTGCGGCCGCCACGGGCGCCGTCGCGCGAACCTTCGCGGCTGCGCGAGCGGCGCGGCGCGGCGTCCTCGTCGGAGCCCTCGCTGTGAACGGTGTAGTCGCCCTCGGCGCGCGGGATCGGCTGGCCGATCAGCTTCTCGATCGCAGTCATCGATTTGCTATCGAGCGAGGTGACGATGGAGATCGCGGTGCCGGTGCGTCCGGCGCGGCCGGTACGGCCAATGCGGTGGACGTAATCGTCCGGGTGGTGCGGGACGTCGAAATTGAAGACGTGGCTCACCGCGGGAATGTCGAGACCGCGGGCGGCGACGTCGGAGGCGACGAGCAGCGGAATCTCGCCCTTGCGGAATTGATCGAGGGCCGCGGTGCGGGCGGATTGATCCATATCACCGTGCAGGGCGCCGACACTGAAGCCGTGCTTCTGGAGTGATTTGTGAAGGACGGCGACTTCGCGCTTGCGATTGCAGAAGATAATCGCGTTGTTGAGATCCTTGGCGTCGCGCAGCAGGCGGCGGAGGATCTCGCGCTTGTCATGCGCTTCGCGGCCGGCCGGGACCTGCAATTGCGTGACGGTGACGGCGGTGGTCGCGGGTTTGGAAACTTCGATCCGGGCCGGATTGTGCAGGAAGGCCTCGGTGATGCGGCTGATCTCCGGGGGCATCGTCGCGGTGAAGAACAGGGTTTGCCGCGTGAAGGGGACGAGCTTGCAGATGCGTTCGATGTCGGGAATGAAACCCATGTCGAGCATGCGGTCGGCTTCGTCGATCACCAGCAGCTCGACGCCGGTGAGCAGCAATCCGCCGCGTTCGGTGTGGTCGAGCAGGCGGCCGGGCGTTGCGATCAGGACGTCGACGCCACGCATCAGCTTGGAGTCCTGGTCGCCGAACGAGACGCCGCCGATCAGCAGCGCCACGTTCAATTTCTGACCGGCGCCGTATTTGTCGAACTGCTCCTTGACCTGCGCGGCAAGCTCGCGGGTCGGCTCGAGGATCAGGGTGCGGGGCATCCGTGCCCGCGCGCGGCCCTTCTCGAGCAGAGTGAGCATCGGGAGAACGAAGGCAGCGGTCTTGCCGGTGCCGGTCTGGGCAATGCCGAGGACGTCGCGCCGGGCGAGGACGTGCGGGATTGCCTGTTCCTGGATGGGAGTGGGGGTGGTGTAACCGGTGGCCGCAACTGCGGCGAGGACCTTATCGGACAGGCCTAGATTGGAAAAAGACATTGAGCCTCTGGTCGAAACCGCCGTTCGGAATCGAAGGTAAAAGGCTGTCGCGTTCGGCCCCGAAACGGCTCGCTTTTCTATAAAGCTCGGGGGCTCTGACTAACGCTGACGGACGGCAAACCTGACGAATCGCGTTTCGATCCGAGGGCCGCGTTGCCTCGCAACATAGGGGCGAAACCGGTAAAGTCAATCTTGGAACCGGCCGGATAGCCCAAAAAGCTTAACGTTTTGACTGAAATAAGCGTCTTTTTCGTCATTTGGCGGTCAAATGAATCACGACCCTCGCCCCGGACGGCGAAGCCGCCGCGGGGGCTTCCACGCTGTTTTTCATCCTGAATTCGCCGGGCGTCAGGCCTTCGGATGCGCCGAATATCCGGTAGAAGGTGGCAAGGCTGCCGAACCCGCAGGTGAGGGCGATGTCGGCGATCGGCCGCGGCGGCTTCTGGCAAAGCAGCCTTCGGCTCTCGCGCAGGCGCTGGGCGGTGACGGTCTGCGAAAAGCTCGTCCCGGTCGCTTCGAACAAAACGTGCAGGTAGCGCACCGAGACGCCGAGCATCTCGGCGACCATGCTTGGCGACAGCGCCGGCTTTGCCAGGTGACGCGTGATCAGGCGGCGCGCGAGGCTGAGCCGGCCGACGCGCAGCGCCTGCTGCGCGCGGCGGCTGCCCGGCCTGATCGCGCCGCGCTCGATCAGCGCAAGGTCCGCCACGATCTTGACCAGCGCAGGAATGCGCGCGGTACCACCGGCCTCTGTCGCTTCCTTGAAGTCGGCGAGGCAGGCTTCGAGCAGCGGCGCCCAGCCGCGATTACCGGTCGCCGGTGATCCCTGACGGCCAGGCCCAGATGCCGGGATTTGATCCGCCCGCAGGTCCGCGGCATCGAGAGGAATGCGCGTCGCGCCTGTAGCTGGCGTTTCCTGGCTGTGATCCCCGTGCTTACCGCGCATCGTGACTGATCCCTCGCTCTGCATGAGAGCGCGCGTCGCCGGTAAGGAAATTTGCGGTGCCGAACCCGGACGAAGCGCCGCAGTGGTTCTGGCGAAATGGCCGGAAAATATCTTCTCAATGCGCGCAGGCTGATCACTTCGGTTCAGCGAAGGTCGGATCGCGCGGCGGTGTGAAGTTCAAGACGGTGAAGGGGGCGCGGCCAAGCTTCGGCAAATTGCGAGCGCGGTGTCCCGGCCAGTCCGGACGGGCGCTCAGGCCGTTTGCGCGCGGTAGTCGCCCGGCGTCATGGACTCGGATGCATTGAACAGGCGGTAGAAGGTCGCAAGGCTCTCGAAGCCGCAGGCAAAGGCGACCTCGGCGATCGTTTGCCTCGGCTGCTCGCGGAGCAGGCGGCGGCTTTGTTCGAGCCGGAGCGTGGTGACGGTCTCCGAGAAGCTCATCTCGGTCTCCTCGAACAGGATGTGCAGGTGACGGACCGAGATGCCGAGCAGGCCAGCAATCAGGGTTGGCGACAGCGCCGCACGCGCCAGATGGCGCCGGATCAGGCGGCGGGCCAGCGACAAATGGGCGGTTCGCAAGGCCTGCTGCGCGAGCCGGCTCTTCGGCCGCATGATGCCGCGCTCGATCAGCGCGATATGGGCAAGCGCCTGCACCATTGGAGCCGTGCCCGCCGCCGCAGCATCGCCGCCTTCGATGAGGTCACGGAAGCATGATTCCAGCAGGGTCCGCAGCGCGGTCTCATCCTGCATGGGCCTGGGGACGAGTTCGCCGAGCTCGGCGCCCGGCGGGACGATGTTCGTCACCGGGACCTTGATGATGCGCAGGTGGAAGCCGTCATCGTGCAGCGGGACAGTGCGATAGGGCAGGTCCGAATAGCTGGTCGCGAACATGCCGTCGCGAACGGCGAATTCATCGAGCCGCGCGCCGCCGAACCAGCCGCCGCCGCCGAGCTGCTGGTAGATGCACAGGCTGTCGCTGGCCGCGTCGGCGATGTCGCCCGTGCGCCGCTCGACGCGGTACGGCGAGGCGCGCAACTCGACCAGCCCGGCATCGCCGAGCTTGCGCAGCGAGAATTCGCCGAAGAAGTCGCGGCGCCGGTCGGCTTCCAGCTCGGCGGTGACGCCGAACAGCCCCTTGGCGCGGACCTCGCGCCAATAGTCGAAGCGATCCTTGGGATCGACTTGATCAGTAGACCATGTGTGCACGGAAAAGCCGTTGCGACGTGCGGAGAGCTCGAGCCGGATGAAAGCACGAATCTATCACGCGGGCCGTAAAAAGAAACTTGACCTAAGACAAATCGGACCCCTCATTTCGGCCTGGCGTGGCCGGCCGGAACGGCCGCCCGCGGTCGGCCTTGAACCGGCCAAACGGCTGCTCCGACTATTAGGCGGCGGTCGTATGGGCGGCGTACTTGTGGTGCAGGCGGGAAAACGGGATGAAGAGTTGGCTTTCGAGAGTTTCGGCGATCCTTTGGGCAGTTGCATTTGTCGCATTGGCCGCGCCCGCCCAGGCCGAAAAGCGCGTCGCGCTCGTGATCGGCAACAATGACTACAGGAACGTGCCCAGGCTGCAGAAGGCGGTCAACGACGCCCGCGCCATGGGCGATACGCTGAAGCAGCTCGGCTTCAGCGTCATGGTGGCCGAGAACCTCAACCGGCAGGCGTTCTCCGAGACGCTGCTCGCGTTCGACCGCGCCGTGGAACCCGGCGACACCGCGTTCTTCTTCTATGCCGGCCACGGCTTCGAGATCGCCGGCCAGAATTTCCTGCTGCCGACCGACGTCCCGGCCGCCACCGAAGGGCAGGAGGAATTGGTGCGCGACGCCTCCGTTCTCGCCGACCGCATCGTCGAGCGTTTGCAGAACAAGAAGGCGCGGACCTCGATCCTGGTGTTCGACGCCTGCCGCAACAATCCGTTCGAGCGCGCCGGCACACGCGCGGTCGCCGGCGGCGGTGGCCTCGCGCCAATGACGCAGCTGCCGGAGGGCGTGTTCTCGGTGTTCTCGGCGGGGCCGCGCCAGACCGCGCTCGATCGTCTTTCGAACGACGACGCCAATCCCAATTCGGTGTTCACGCGGACCTTCGCCAAGGAGTTGCTGCAGCCCGGCGAGAATCTCGTGCAGGTCGCGCAGCGCACGCGGCGCCTGGTCAGCGAGATGGCCGAGACCGTGAAGCACAAGCAGATCCCGGTCTATTTCGACCAGATGGTCGACGACGTCTTCCTGAACGGGATCGCCAAGGGGCAGGCCGAGGCGGCCAAGCCGTCCGCGCCGCCGCAGCAGGTGGCCGCGCTGCCGCCGGTCGCGGTGCCGAAGCTGCCGAAGGAGGATTCGATCAACGCGCCGATCGCGAGCTTCTCGCGGCACAATGGCGGCTGGACCGTGGTGTTCTCGATCGCCGATCCGACGCTCGGGATTTCCTGGCGGATCGGCGATAGCGGCGATTTCCGCGAAACCGGCTTCATCGACACGCTCGATCCGCGCACGCGCAAGCGGATGCCCAATCCGTCGGTCGAGCTGCCGGCCGATGCGCCGGCCGCCACGATCGAGATACGCTATGTCGATACCCAAGGCGTGATGCAGGGGCCGTTCCCGATCAAGTTCGATCCCGACGCCGCGCTGATCCGCGACCAGCGCAAGATCCTCGACATGACCGCGACCAGCTGGCTGTCATTCCGCGAGTTCAACGGGCTGCTGGTCTACTATACGCACCTGATGTCGTATCGCTGCGCGATCCGCGAGGTGCGCATCGGCATCGACACCGCGGTGCCGGACAAGGTCCTGAAGATGCCATCCTGCAATTCGCGCGATCCCAGCGCGATCCCGTCCGACGCGCAGCCCTATCTGAAGCTTGCGCCGCAGACCAAGGCGGTCTCGGTCGAGCTGACCTATCGCGACGGCAGCGTGTCGGAAATCAAGACCTTCAGGCGTTAGCCTTGCATCCTTGCCGCCCGATCCGCGTTACAATCGGGTCCTGAAGGGCGAGGCAGCGGTGAGGACAGCATCATGGACGCAGGCAATCCGGCAGGGCCGAACACGCGTCAGATCAGGGTCCGCTGCTGCGTGGTCGGCGGCGGGCCGGCCGGCATGATGCTTGGCTATCTGCTCGGACGTGCCGGGGTCGATGTCGTGGTGCTGGAGAAGCACGCCGACTTCTTCCGCGATTTCCGCGGCGACACCGTGCATCCGTCGACCCTGCAGGTGATGGACGAACTCGGCCTGATCGACGGCTTCCTGAAGCTGCCGCATCAGGACATTCAGACGCTCGACGGCATGTTCGGCGGCACCTCGGTGCGGATCGCCGACCTCCGCCGCCTCAGCGTCAAATACCCCTTCATCGCGATGATGCCGCAGTGGGACTTCCTCAATTTCCTGCGCGAGAGCGGCAGGCGCTTCCCTTCGCTGAAGGTGCTGATGAAGGCCGAGGCGACCGATCTGATCCGGCGCGGCGACGCTGTCGCGGGCGTGCTTGCAAACACGCCCGATGGCCCGGTTGAGATCGAAGCGGATCTCACCATCGGCTGCGACGGACGTCATTCGATCGTGCGCGAGCGCGCCGGGCTCGACGTCGAGGAGATCGGCGCGCCGATGGACGTCTTGTGGTTTCGCGTCGGGCGGCGTCCGGATGAAACCGAGAATCTGTTCGCGCGCGTCGAGCACGGCAAGATGATGGTGACGTTCGATCGCGGCGACTACTGGCAATGCGCCTATGTGATCGCCAAGGGCCAATATGAGGCCGTGAAGGCGAGGGGATTGCCGGCGCTGCTCGACGACGTGCTGCGGCTGGCGCCGATCCTCAAGGCCGGCATTGCCGACGTGAAGAGCTTTGACGACGTCAAGCTGCTCACGGTCGCGATCAATCGCCTGACGCGCTGGACCCGTCCCGGCCTGCTCTGCATCGGCGACGCCGCGCATGCGATGTCGCCGATCGGCGGCGTCGGCGTCAACCTCGCGGTGCAGGACGCCGTCGCGACCGCCAACATCCTGGCGGCGAAGCTCGTTCACGGCGTGCCGTCGGAAGACGAACTCGATGCGGTGCGGCGGCGCCGCGAACTCCCGGTGCGCGTGACGCAGCGCATGCAGGTGATTGCGCAGAACAACATCATCAGCGCGGCGCTGAAGGCCGGCGATCAGCCGGTGCCGTTGCCGCTGCGGTTGATCACGGCAATGCCCTGGCTGCAGGGTCTCACCGCGCGTCTGGTCGCCATCGGGGTGCGGCCGGAGCACGTGCATTCGCCGGCCGCGGGCTGAAACGCGCGTCGCGCGACCGGAAGAGAGCTCGTCTTTTTCAGGCCATCACCGAATAGCCGCCGTCGACGGGGATCGCGGTGCCGGTGACGAAGTCCGACGCCGGCGAGGCCAGGAACACGGCGATGCCGGCGAAGTCGTCGATCGCGCCCCAGCGTGCCGCCGGCGTGCGCGCAAGCACACGCTCGTGCAGCCCGGCCACCTGCTGGCGCGCGCCCTTGGTCAGGTCGGTATCGATCCAGCCGGGCAGGATGGCGTTGACCTGGACGTTGTCGGGAGCCCAGGCATTGGCGCAGGCGCGGGTGTACTGCACGATGCCGCCCTTGCTCGCGGCATAGGCGGCGGCGAAGCTCGCACCGAATATCGACATCATCGAGCCGATATTGATGATCTTGCCGTGGCCCGACGCCTTGAGCGCCGGATAGGCCGCCTTCGAGCACAGGAATGCGCTGGTGAGGTTGGTGTCGATCACCTTGCTCCATTCCTCGAGCTCGAGCTCGTGCGGAGGCTTGCGGATGCTCATGCCGGCGTTGTTGACGAGGATGTCGATCCGACCGAGCTCACGAACGACCCGTTCGACCATTGCGGCGACGGCGGCCCTGTCGGTCACGTCGGTTGTCACCGCGATCGCCTTGGCGCCGCGCTTGCCGAGATCCTCGACGGCGGCCTTCGACTTCGCCTCGTTGCGGCCGACCACGGCAACCGCCGCGCCGGCGTCCGCCAGGCCGCGCGCCATGCCAAGCCCGATGCCGCCATTGCCGCCGGTGACGATGGCGACCCGGCCCGAGAGATCAAACTGTCCGTTTTTCATTGTTGTTGTCCGCTGAGGTTTGAACCGGGCGCGAGAGTGCCCGATCATCACGGCGCTGACCAGATCGGCCACAGCCGGTCCGCCCTGCGCCGGCGGGCGCGCAGGCCTGTTCGCGAAGCTGTTCGGGCAACAAAAAAGCCCCGGACAATGCCGGGGCTTTTGGTCTGCTATCTCAGCAGGGATCAGTACGCAGCTCAGTACTTGGCGACAACCGGACCGGTCCAGTTGAAGCGGTAGACCAGCGAGGTGCTGATGGTCTGGACAAGCGGCTTGAAGGTGATGTCGCGGCCGTTCGAGATGTTGGTGCCGTCGACCAGCTCGGAGATGTTCTTGTTGTCGTAGTAAGCGGCGCGATATTCGGTCTTCATGAACCAGCCCGGCGCGGTGATGCCGAAGATGTTCAGGTTGTTCTCGACGCCGCCGCCGACGAACCAGCCGCCGCGATCGAAGTCGTTGGTGTGCAGACCCGAGGGAAGCGCGGTCGCGGTGTTGAACAGCGTGGTGCCCTTCCAGTGCGAGCTGGAGTAACCGGCGTTGACGTAGGACAGGACGTTCGGCGCGATCAGGTAGCCGAGGCGCGCACCAGCGGCCCAGCTGTAGTCGTTCTTGATGTTGCCGGCGACGAACGGACCCTGATCCTGGATCGTGCCTTTCAGGCTGCCGAACTGACCGTCGGCGAACACGCCGATGACCCAGCTGTTGGCGGTCTGCCAGTCGTAACCGGCGCCGACGGTGCCGTACCAGCCATCGCCGCCCTGGCGCTGGTTGAAGCCGAGGATCGGCGCGCCCGTGACGGTCGACTGAACGCCGGTGTCAGCGTCCCAGACGCCGCCACCGCCACCGCCGAAGATGTAGAAGCCGGTCCAGCTCGGAGCGACCGGGAGCGGGGCAGGAGCCTTGGTGTAGGGGCGGGCGGCCAGGTCGGCAGCCGACGCCGAGGCCGTCATCGCAGCAACCGCGGTCAGAGCGAGCAAAATCTTCTTCATATCCAAATCCTCGACTTAGCGTTCGATCAGGTCGCTCAGGGGAGTGCGCTGGCACCGATTCCCGAAACTCATGGTCGGACTATACGTGGTTCCACCGGAAATGCTGTTGCTGGTGGGACACAACCGGCCGAAAACGAAGCCGCTGGGGCTCTCCGAACAGGCAAATGGCAACGGCCGCCCCCAATCTGGAAGCGGCCGGAAACTCATTTCAGATCAATGGGGTGGATCTAGACGTCGAGCAGATCGTCGCTGGCGAATTCGGCCTTGTCGGAGATGAAGGCAAAGCGCGCTTCGGCCTTGGTTCCCATCAGCCGTTCGACCGAGTCGGCGGTGCCCTCGCGATCGTCGGCCAGCAGCACCACGCGCAGCAGCGTGCGCTTGGCCGGATCCATCGTGGTTTCCTTCAGCTGCGCCGGCATCATCTCGCCGAGGCCTTTGAAGCGATTCACCTCGACCTTGGCATTGGCATTGAATTCGCTCTTCAGCAGCTCATCCTTGTGCGCGTCGTCGCGGGCGTAGATCGACTTGGTGCCGTGCTTCAGCTTGTAGAGCGGCGGAACCGCCAGATAGAGGTGGCCCTCGTCGATCAGCCGCGGCATCTGCCGGTAGAAGAAGGTGATCAGGAGCGATGCGATATGCGCGCCGTCGACGTCGGCGTCGGTCATGATGATGATGCGCTGGTAGCGCAGATCCTCTTCGCGGTAATGCGCGAGCGTGCCGCAACCGATCGCCTGCACGAGGTCGGAGAGCTGCGCGTTGGCGGTCAGCTTGTCCTTGCCGGCAGAGGCGACGTTGAGGATCTTGCCGCGCAGCGGCAGCACGGCCTGCGTCTTGCGGTCGCGCGCCTGCTTGGCGCTGCCGCCGGCCGAGTCACCTTCAACGATGAAGAGCTCAGAACCTTCGGTACCGGCATCGGAGCAATCGGCGAGCTTGCCGGGCAGACGCAGTTTCTTGCCGGCGGTCTTGCGCGCGGTTTCCTTTTCCTGGCGGCGGCGCAGCCGCTCCTCGGCGCGATCAATCACGAAATCGAGCAGCCGGTTGGCCTGGTTGGGATTGCCTGACAGCCAGTGGTCGAACGGGTCCTTCATCGCCTGTTCGACGATGCGCTGCGCTTCGGCAGTGGCGAGGCGGTCTTTCGTTTGGCCCTGGAATTCAGGCTCGCGCACGAACACCGAGAGCATGACGGCCGCGCCCACCATCACGTCTTCCGAGGTGATGGAGGCCGCACGCTTGCCCTGGCCCGCGCGTTCGGCGTGGTCCTTGAGGCCGCGCAGCAAAGCGCTGCGCAGGCCGGATTCATGCGTACCGCCGTCGGGTGTCGGCACCGTGTTGGTGTAGGACGACAGGAAGCCGTCGGCATCGGCCGTCCAGGCCACGGCCCATTCGCAGGCGCCATGCGCGCCGCTGCGGCCGGATTTGCCGGAGAAGATATCCTGATGCACCAGGGTGTCGGCGTGGATCGCAGCGGCCAGATAATCCTTCAGCCCGCCGGGGAAGTGGAATTTGGCTTCCGCCGGGACGTCTTCGACGCCCTTCAACAGTTCCTGGTCGCAGTGCCAGCGAATCTCGACGCCGCCGAACAGGTAGGCCTTCGAGCGCGTCATCTTGAACAGGCGTTGCGGCTTGAACGCCGCCTTGGCGCCGAAGATGTCGGTGTCCGGCTTGAAGCGAATGCGCGTGCCGCGGCGGTTGTTGACCTTGCCGAGGTCTTCGAGCTTGCCCTTGGGATGGCCGCGCTCGAAGGTCATGCGGTGCAATTGCCCGCTGCGCGCAACCTCGACCTCGAGTCGCGAGGAGAGGGCGTTGACCACGGAGACGCCGACGCCGTGCAGACCGCCCGAGGTCTCGTAGACCTTGGAGTCGAACTTGCCGCCCGAATGCAGCGTGCACATGATGACTTCGAGCGCCGACTTCTTCGGGAATTTCGGATGTGGGTCGACCGGAATGCCGCGGCCATTGTCGGTCACGGTCAGGAAGCCGTCGGCGGTCAGCTCCACGTCGATGAAGGTGGCGTGGCCCGCGAGCGCCTCATCCATGCAGTTGTCGATCACCTCGGCGAACAGGTGGTGCAGGGCCTTCTCGTCGGTGCCGCCGATATACATGCCGGGGCGCCGGCGGACCGGTTCCAGCCCCTCCAGCACCTCGATGTCAGCCGCCGTATAGCCGGCTTCCGCGCCTCCAGCGGATCGCGAAGCAGCCTTCGCCGGGGCGCGGCCCTTCGGCTCCGGGGCTTCGAACAGATCGTCGGCAGATTTGCTTTTGGCGTTCGATTTCAATGATTTGGCCATGGTTCTTCAAGTGGCGCGCCGGTCACGGCGCGGCGAATCGGTTGCTCTGACTATGCCACGGATGGGCTGCCAATGGGGACGGCCGCGCCCTGGAGCCCGGCCATCCCCATAGATAGGAGACCGCGATTACGCCTTCGAGGTACGGAACACAACGACCGTGAACAGGGCCATGGCGGCGACCACCAGCAGTGACCCGACAATCGGCGCGGCCTCGAACGAAGGGCCCTTGAGGAGGACCACGGACACTCCGGCCGGAAACAGGATTCCGCCGACGATATGCAGCCACCCCTGGATCCTGGCGAGCAGCATGCTGCCCGCTTCCGGCGCCAGCCGGTAGTAGAGGCCGAACAGGAACAGCAGCACGCCGCCGACCAGATTGAGATGCGCATGCGCCGGTCCCAACGTGAAGTCGTGCTGGATTCCCATGGCGATGCCCGCGAGCATTCCGAACAGCAGGACGAGAACGCTCACGCACATCATCAGTGACCCGATCATCCAGTATTTCCTTTTTCTTGTGAGGGAGATGCCAGCCAGCCCGGCGGCGGGGCCTTACGGGAAATCACGTTCGATCCCCGCCTTTGTGACTTGATGTCACGCAATCGGCTGGCTTACCTGTTCTTAGGCTGCGTGCCGCTAGAAAGGTTCATTCGAGGTTCAACGGAGCGGGAAGGCACACGACGAGATGGAAGACCTTGCGCGGGCCCTGGCCGAATTCGTGCGCCATCACCAGGCCTGGGCCGCTCCGATCGTCATGCTGCTGGCGTTCGCTGAATCGCTCGCCTTCATTTCATTGCTGGTTCCGGCCTGGGGCGCGCTGGTCGCGATCGGCGCCCTGATCGGCGTCAGCGGGATCAGCTTCTGGCCGATCTGGATCGCGGGCGGCGTCGGCGCTGCACTCGGCGACTGGGTCTCCTACTGGTTCGGCTATCGCTACAAGGAGCAGGTCGCGCAGATGTGGCCGCTGTCGCGCTACCCGGAGATCCTGCCGCGCGGCGAGGCCTTCGTGAAGAGCTGGGGCGTGCCCAGCATCTTCATCGGCCGCTTCTTCGGCCCACTGCGCGCCTCGGTGCCGCTTGCGGCCGGCATTTTCGAGATGTCGTACTGGCAATTCCAGATCGCCAATTTCGTTTCCGCGCTGGTCTGGTCGGCGGCGCTGCTGTTGTTCGGCGACGTCATTGCGCATGCCATCGAGTGGGTGTGGCGGGTGGTGTAGCAAGGTCTGGAATAAGACCAACCTGCAGGGGTTAGGCGGGAGGACAACCGCTCGCGCCGTCGTCATCGCGCGAGCATCGAAACGCTGATACAACCGCGCCCACCAGGCGCGAATTCATCGGGCGCAGCTTCACTGGGAGGACACCACATGGAATTGACACGACGTCATGCTCTCACCGGCGCTGCCGGCATCGCCGCTTCACCGTTGCTATCAGCCGTTCCTGCGGGTGCCGCAGCGCCCGCGGCCGACAAGCAGGCACCGAGCTTCTATCGCTACAAGGTCGGCGACATCCTCGTCACCGTGGTGTCCGACGGCAAGAACGTCTTCAAGCTGGAAGATTCGTTCATCCCCAATGCGAAGCGGGACGACGTCAACGCGGCGCTGGAGAAGGCGTTCATGCCGCGCGACATGATGACGATCTGGTTCGCACCGCTGGTGCTCAACACCGGCGGCAAGCTGGTGGTGATCGACACCGGCAATGGCGCGCTGGCGAAGGCCAGCACGAAGGGCGCCAATGGCCTGTTCGCCGACAATTTCGTCGCCGCCGGCTTCGATCCCAAGAATGTCGACATGGTCGTGATCTCGCACTTCCACGGCGACCACGTGAACGGCCTCTTGACCGCCGAAGGCACGCCGGCATTCCCGAATGCCGAGGTGCTGGTGCCGGCGACCGAGTGGAAGTTCTGGATGGACGACGGCGAGATGAGCCGGGCGCCGGCCGGCCGCATGCAGGGCCTGTTCAAGAACAACCGCAATATCTTCGAGGCCGGCCTGAAGAAGAAGGTCACGCCCTACGAGTGGGGCAAGGAGATCGCGCCGGGCCTGACCTCGGTTGAGACCGTCGGCCACACGCCGGGTCATACCTCCTACGTGCTGGCCTCCGGCTCGGACAAGGTCTTCATCCAGTCCGACGTCACCAACAATCCGAACCTGTTCGCGACCAACCCCGGCTGGCATGCGTTCTTCGACCAGGACGGCGACGTGGCGGAGAAGACCCGCCGCCGCATCTACGACATGGTGGTTGCCGAACGCCTCCAGGTGCAGGGCTTCCACTATCCGTTCCCGGGCCTCGGCCATGTGGTGAAGGACGGCAGCGGCTATCGCGTCGTGCCGGCACCGTGGAATCCGGCGATCTGAACGGTTTTTCTTGACGTCAAGGGGGCGCGGCCTTATAGCCGCGCCCATGATCAACGCCGCGACCATCATCATTGCCCGCCGCCGCCGCCGCATTATCGCGGTATGGGCGGTCGCTCGCGTTTAAGACCATCGCCTCTGCCGCCGGACCTGATCCTGCGGCGCTCTCCTGAAAAAGACACGCGGTTCGATCTGGCGGCTCCTTCGTCATGCAGGAGCTTTGACCATGTATACGCCACCGCCCTTCAAGCCTGACCGCGCCGCGAGCCTTGCCTTCGCGGAAGCGCGCGGTTTCGGCATCGCCTGCGCGTGGGATGGCGGCAAGCCGATCGCCTCCGCGCTCCCGTTCTATCTGACCTATGCCGCCGACGGCACACCGCAGGCGCTGTTTCATGTTGCCCGTCACAATCCGCTGGTAAAGCTGGCGGGTGGCACGTCCTGGCTGCTGGCCGTTACCGGCGCCGACGCCTATGTTTCGCCGGACTGGTACGTGTCACCCGATCAGGTGCCGACTTGTGCATCTGACCGGGCCGGTGCGGACGTTGTCGGATGACGAGCTTGCCGTTCAGATCGACGCACTGAGCGCCAAGTTCGAGGACCGGCTGCTGCCGAAAAAGCCGTGGGTGTCGGGCAAGATGACCGCCGCGAGGCTGGAAACCATGAAGAAGGCCATCGTGGGCCTCGAGATGATGGTGGAAGAGGTGGAGGGCAGCTTCAAGCTGAACCAGCACAAGTCTGAAACCGATTTCGCCGCGGTCGGCAACACGCTCGCTTTGCAGGCCGAAGCCGGTGCCCGGGACATCGCGGCCTTGATGCGCGAGGTGCGCCCGCAGGCTTTCGCGATGATAAAGACCGAGATGACTACGCTTCCGAGGAGCGAGCAATGACGAAGAAGAAAATCGGAATTTTGGGCGCGTCCGGCTACACCGGCGCCGACGCGGTGCGCCTGTTGGCGCGGCACCCGAATGCCGAAATCACCGCGCTTACCGCTAACACCCATGCCGGCAAGACGATGAGCGAGGTGTTTCCTCACTTCTTCATGCTCGACCTGCCAAAACTCGTGGAATGGGAAAAGGTCGACTGGACGCGGCTCGATGCCGTGTTCTGCGGACTGCCGCACGGGACGACGCAAGAGATCATCGCCGCGGTGCTCAAAGCCAATCCCGGAATCAAGATCCTCGATATGTCCGCGGATTTCCGGCTGCGCAACAAGGACAGCTATGCGCAATGGTACGGCCATGAGCACCGGGCGCTCGAATTGCAGGACGAGGCGGTCTATGGGCTGACCGAACTCTACCGGGAGGAGGTCACGGCCGCGCGGCTGGTAGCCTGTCCCGGCTGCTATCCGACGGCGGTGCTGCTGGCGCTTGTTCCGCTGGCGAAGGCAAAGCTGATTGACGTCGACGACATCATCATCGACGCAAAGTCGGGCGTCACCGGCGCCGGACGCGGACTGAAGCAGAACACGCTGTTCAGCGAGGCCGGCGAAGGGTTGTCGCCCTATTCGATCGGAAGCCATCGACACTCGGCGGAGATTGAGCAGGAGATTGGCGCGGCCGCTGGCTCGGCTGTGACGGTGAACTTCACCCCGCATCTCATTCCGATGGCGCGGGGTGAGTTCTGCACATCCTATGTCAAGCTCAACGGGGCTACGCCGGACGATTTGCGCGCCGAGCTGGAAAGGGCCTACGCCAACGAGCCGTTCGTATATGTGACGAAGAAGGATGTGCTGCCACAGACGCAGAACGTGCGTGGTTCGAATTATGTTCAGATCGGCGTCGTCGCCGACCGGATCAAGAACCGCGCCATCGTGCTCTCGACGCTCGATAATCTTGTGAAGGGTTCGGCCGGACAGGCGATCCAGAACATGAACCTGATGTTCGGCTTGCCCGAAACCACCGGACTGGAGCAGATCGCGCTGTTTCCATGAGCGGGGGTTGTTGTCGCTGGCGAGGGGCGCTCAATCTAGGGATAACTGCCCATCCCCGTTGGCGGCGCAGGCGCGGCCAGATGTGTTAAACGAAACGAACGAGCTCGAAAGGAACGTGCCATGACCCTCACCGACACCAACCAACCGAAAACCAAGAGCGGTGCGACCAAGGCCACCGTGTTCGTCGATGGCGCGTCCGGCACGACCGGCCTCGGTATCCAGGAGCGGCTGCTCTCGATCGGCGACGTCGCGGTGAAGCACATCGCCGAGGACAAGCGGAAGGACGCCGGTGCCAAGCGCGCGCTGATGGAGGAGGTGGATCTCGTGATCCTCTGCCTGCCTGACGAGGCTGCCAAGGAGACCGTGGCGCTGATCGACACGATGGGCAATGCCGCGCCGAAAGTGCTCGACGCCTCGACGGCCTATCGCGTTGCGCCCGACTGGGCCTATGGTTTCCCCGAGCTCGCGCCCGACCAGGCCGACAAGATCCGTAACGCGAAGAAGGTCTCCAATCCGGGTTGCTATCCGACCGGCGCGATCGCGCTGCTGCGGCCGATCGTCGACGCCGGCCTGCTACCGGCGGATTATCCCGTCACCGTCAACGCGGTGAGCGGCTATTCGGGCGGCGGCAAGTCGATGATCGCCAGCTTCGAGGACGGCTCCGCGCCGGCCTTCGAGCTTTACGGCCTCGGCTTCGAGCACAAGCATGTCCCGGAGATGCAGCTTTACTCGCATCTGACGCGGCGGCCGATCTTCATCCCGTCGGTCGGCAACTACCGGCAGGGCATGCTGGTCTCGGTGCCGCTGCAGCTCGACGCACTGCCGGGCAAGCCTGATGGTGCCGATCTGCAGGCGGTTCTGGCGAAATGGTACGCCGGCAGCAAATATGTCTCGGTGATGCCGCTGCAGAACGAAGCCGCCAAGGGCGGGCGGCTCGAGCCGGAAGCGCTCAACGAGACCAACCAGCTCGAGCTCTACGTGTTCGCCAGCGACAAGCACCGTCAGGCGGTGCTGGTCGCGCGGCTCGACAATCTGGGCAAGGGCGCCTCGGGTGCCGCGGTCCAGAACATGCGGCTGATGCTCGGGCTGGCCGACAGCTGACGGCGAAGCGGATCGTGGACGACGCCACGCTGCAATTCTATCGGCGCAATGCCGAGGCCTATGCCGGGTGGGCGAAAGCGCCGTCCACCCGGCTGATCGGCTTTCTGAAGCTGCTGCCGCCGGGCGGCGCGATCCTCGAACTCGGCTGCGGCGCGGGCAATCATGCCGCGGTCATGCTCGCCGAAGGCTTCGTGCTGCGTGCGACCGACGGGTCGCCCGAGATGGCCGAGGTCGCGGCGCGCCGCATCAATCACCCCGTCGAGGCGATGCTGTTCGATGAGCTCGAGGACCGCGAAGCCTATGACGGCGTCTGGGCCAGCGCCTGCCTGCTGCACGTGCCGCGCGACGAATTGACCGGCATCATCGGCCGGATCCATCGGGCGCTGAAACCCGGTGGCGTTTTCTACGCGAGCTACAAGATCGGCCATGGCGATGGCCGCGATAGCATCGGCCGTTACTACAATTATCCCGCGGCCGACTGGCTCGCCGCGACCTACGCCGCGTCAGGGGCGTGGACGCAAGTCTCGTCCGACACCAGCGAGATCAAGAGCTTTGACGAGGCGCCCGCGACGATGCTGCATATCGTGGTGCGCAAGAGCGGGTAGTTGGTGCCGCGCCGGCGCGGCTGTCGCCGCAACCGGCGGGAATATCTGGATCAGACGATCTTGAAGATCGCGAGCGCCAGCACCGCCTGGGCGAGGAAGCCGACCGTGAAAGCCAGGGTGCGGAACACCGGCAGACCGAGCGTGTACACGATCAGGTGGGCGACGCGGGCCCAGAAATAGACGGCGCAGGCCAGCACGGTCCATTTGGTGGAATAGTCGGCCGCATTGAGGATCAGGACCAGCGGCGCGAAGATCACGAGGTTCTCGACCGCGTTGTCATGGGCGAACATCAGCCGGTTGGCCCATTCCGCGTGCGGCTTGTCGTTGCGCGAGGGGTTACCCATGGCGCCGGAGAGGCCGCGCACCTGGCAGCGGTTGATGATGTAGGGGATCCACAAGAGCCCGGTCAGGATCACCGTCAGCGACAGCCAGAACAGTTCGCGCGTCATCGTCTCCCCCTCACGTGAATTCGATTCCCGACCGTCGGGACCGTCTGTTTATAGCTGAGCGGGAGACTTGGCGCTACGCGCGGACGCGGACATAGCTGCCCGGGGCGTCCTCGAGCACCTGCGTGCCGTTGGAGCCGACCATGCGCGCCGGGACCGTCTCCGGATCATGGCTTTCCAGCCAGCCGCGCCAGTCGGGCCACCACGAGCCCTTGTGCTCCTCGGCGGCCTTCAGCCAGTCGGCGAGCTTCATGTCCTTGATGTTGTCGTTGGTCCAGTACTGGTACTTCTTCGACGCGGGCGGATTGACCACGCCGGCGATATGGCCGGAGCCGGACAGCACATATCTCACCGGACCGCCGAAGAACTGCGAACCGTAGAGCACCGATTCCGCCGGCGCGATGTGATCCTCGCGGGCGGCGAGGTTGTAGACCGGCACCTTCACCTTCGACAGATCGAGCAGCGTGTTGTCCAGCACCATGGTGCCGGTCGACAGCCGGTTCTCCAGATAGCAGTTGCGCAGGTAGTAGGAGTGGTTCGACGACGGCATCCGCGTCGCATCCGAATTCCAGTGCAGCAGGTCGAACGAGGAGGGCGTCTGGCCCTTCAGATAATTGTTCACGACATACGACCAGATCAGGTCGTTCGAGCGCAGCATGTTGAAGGCCATCGCCATCTTGCTGCCCTCGAGCACGCCGGATTCCTGCATGTCGCGTTCGAGCGCCGAGATCTGGTCCTCGTCGACGAACACCAGCAGATCGCCGGCATGGGTGAAGTCGACCTGCGCGGCAAAGAACGTCGCCGATGTCACACGCTGGCGGCGCTTCTCGGCGAGATAGGCGAGCGTCGAGGCGAGCAGGGTGCCGCCGACGCAATAGCCGGCGGTGTGCACCTTCATCTCGCCGGTGACCTTCTCGATCACGTCCATCGCCGTCAGCGGGCCTTCGGTCATGTAGTCGGCCCAGGTCTTCTTGCCGAGCTCCTTGTCCGGATTGACCCAGGAGATCACGAACACCGTGATGCCCTGGTCGACGCACCATTTGATGTAGGATTTCTCGGGGCGCAGATCGAGGATGTAGAACTTGTTGATCCAGGGCGGCACGATCAGCAGCGGCGTGCGCAGCACGTTCTCGGTCGCCGGCGAATACTGGATCAGCTGCATCAGCTCGTTCTGGAAGATCACCTTGCCCGGCGTCGTCGCCATGTTGACGCCGACCTCGAGATTGCTCGAGTCGGACTGGCGGATCCGCAGCGTGCCGTGGCCGGCCTCGATATCCTCGGCCAGCATCTTCATGCCGCGCACCAGATTGTCGCCATTGGTCTCGACGGTGGCGCGCAGCACCTCCGGATTGGTCAGCACGAAGTTCGACGGCGCCAGCGCGTTGGTGATCTGCTGGACGTAGAATTCGGCCTTCTTGCGCGTGTGGGGATCGATCCCGTCGGCGTCATGGACCAGCTGCTGCGCCCATTTTGAGGTCAGCAGATAGAGCTGCAGGATGAAGTCGAAGAACTGGTTCGACTTCCATTCCGGATCCTGGAAGCGCTTGTCGCGCGGGGCCGGGGCGATCGCCGGCCTGGCATCGGCCTCGCCGGCCATGCGGCGCACCGCTGAGCCCCAGAGGTCGAGGTAGTCCTTGCCGAGCTGCATCTGCAGCGACGAGGCGCGCTCCTTGTCGGACAGCCAGTATTCGGCGATCACGCTGAAGGTCTTGATCACCTCACCGAGCTCATTCGGCGGCTTGTCGCGGACTTCTCCCGTCTGGCGCGGCTTGAGATAGGCTGCCAGCGCCTGGCCGCTGCTCTCCATCGCCCGCGCGATGTTCATGGCGAAGGCTTCCGCGTTGAATTTCGGGGTGGTCTGGGTGTCGATACTAACGTTGCTCATCTGCGGTACATTATCGCGTCGTTTGGAGGGCGTCATCGCGCGGTGCGGCAACGCAAATCAGTCAAAATCCAGCATTTCGCTCTGTTGCGGTGCGAGAAAAAATCTTTGTTCCGTCATATTGAAGCCTCAGGGGTCGCTTTTGGTGTTCCCGCTTTAAGCGTTTCGGGCGACAATGGTTTGAAACGCTAAAGTCGAAATTAACGCAGCGGGGACGCTGCAAGGCTCGTACCAGTGCGACCCGTGTCGGCAACGTGCGACGTGCGCGCTAGCTTGTTGGGGACAATTCGGCGCATGCCGATCGATCGAATGAACAGGGGGCTCGCGGCCGCAGTGCTGCTCGCGTCGTTGGTGGCGCTGAGCGGGTGCTCGAGCACGATCGCCGATATGACGATGCCGGCCGATGCGCCGGCGCGGGAAAAGGATGCCGGCGGCTACCTGCCGGTCCATGATCTTCCGCCCGACCGCGCCGATCCGACGATCAAGCCGGCGGACCAGGCCAAGATCGAGCAGGAGCTGATTGCCGCGCGCGCGCGCCAGGCCTCGACGGCCGCCCAAAGCGGGAAGTAGCGCCCGACAAACGGCCGATCAGCGCTGGCGCCGCCCGGTGTCCGTGCTAAAAGAAACCCAGTTCAACCGCAGATCCGGCCGCAGCCCCCAGATCGTGCGCCTGAATTCGCTCTAAGTCATTGATTCAGTGCGATTTCTGTCAGAGGCCGAGCCGGCTTCCGCAAACTGGACCAAGGGGGTCGATTCTGGCATCGCGGTTGTCGGAGCAAGGGTCCCATGGAAGATTTTTACCGCATTCGCCGTCTGCCGCCTTACGTCTTTGAGAAGGTCAACCAGGCCAAGGCGGCCGCGCGCAACGCCGGGGCCGACATCATCGACATGGGCATGGGGAACCCGGACCTGCCGACCCCGCCGCATGTGATCGAGAAGCTCAAGGAGACGCTGGGCAAGCCGCGGACCGACCGCTACTCGGCCTCGCGCGGCATCAACGGCCTGCGCAAGGCCCAGGCCGCCTATTATGCGCGCCGCTTCGGCGTCAAGCTCAACCCCGACACCCAGGTGGTTGCGACGCTCGGCTCGAAGGAGGGGTTTGCCAACGTCGCACAGGCGATCACGGCGCCCGGCGACGTCGTGCTGTGCCCCAATCCGAGCTACCCGATCCATGCGTTCGGCTTCCTGATGGCGGGCGGCGTGATCCGTTCGGTGCCCTCGGAGCCGACGCCGCAGTTCTTCGAGGCGGTCGAGCGGGCGATCATCCATTCGATCCCGAAGCCGATCGCGCTGATCGTCTGCTATCCGTCGAACCCGACCGCCTATGTCGCGGACCTCGACTTCTACAAGGACCTCGTCGCGTTCGCGAAGAAGCACGACATCTTCATCCTGTCCGATCTCGCCTACGCCGAGGTGTATTTCGACGAGAACAATCCGCCGCCATCGGTGCTGCAGGTGCCAGGTGCGATCGACGTCACCGTCGAGTTCACCTCGATGTCGAAGACGTTCTCGATGGCCGGCTGGCGCATGGGCTTTGCGGTCGGCAATGAGCGGATCATCGCGGCGCTGGCGCGGGTCAAATCCTATCTCGATTACGGTGCCTTCACACCGGTCCAGGTGGCGGCGACCGCGGCGCTGAACGGTCCCGACGACTGCATCCGCGAGATGCGCGACACCTACCGCAAGCGCCGCGATGCGCTGGTCGAGTCATTCGGCCGCGCCGGCTGGGACATTCCGCCGCCGCAGGCCTCGATGTTCGCTTGGGCGCCGCTGCCCAAGGCGTTCGAGGCGGTCGGCAGCATGCAGTTCGCGACCCTGATGGTGGAGAAATCCGGCGTCGTGGTGTCGCCCGGCGTGGCGTTCGGCGAGCATGGCGAGGGCTATGTCCGCATTGCGATGGTGGAGAACGAGCAGCGCATCCGGCAGGCCGCGCGCGGCGTGCGCCGCTTCCTTGAAAGCGGCATCGAAACGTTGCACAACGTCGTTCCTCTCGCCAACCGACGCTAATCCTTCCAGGTTGCTTAATCTCCAGGTCCCTTAAATCCATGGTCGCACCCCTGAACGTGGGCATAGCGGGGCTCGGCACCGTCGGTGCCGATGTCGTCCGCCTCATCGAAACGCAAGGACGGGCGCTGTCCGAGCGCAGCGGCCGCGGCGTTCGCGTCGTCGCGGTCACGGCGCGCTCGAAAGCCAAGAAGCGCGGCCTCGACCTGCGCGGCATCGCCTGGGCGAAGAGCCCCGAGGCGCTCGCCGAAGATCCCAATATCGACTGCTTCGTCGAATTGATGGGCGGCGCCGGCGATCCCGCGCTGTCCGCGATCGAGACCGCGCTGAAGGCCGGCAAGTCGGTCGTGACAGCCAACAAGGCGCTGATCGCCAAGCATGGATTGCGTCTCGCCGCGGCGGCCGAGAAGCACGGCGGCGCGCTGAATTTCGAGGCGGCGGTCGGTGCGGCGATCCCGGTCATCAAGACACTGCGCGAGGGCCTCGCCGGCACCAGTGTCAACCGCGTCTACGGCATCCTCAACGGCACCTGCAACTACATCCTGACCCGGATGGAGCAGGAGGGCCTGTCGTTCGAGGAGTGTCTGAAGGACGCCCAGCGTCTCGGCTATGCCGAAGCCAACCCGTCGTTCGACGTCGATGGTCACGACACCGCGCAGAAGCTCGCAATCCTGGCGAGCCTCGCCTTCGGAACCAAGGTCGCTGAAAGCGCGGTTTATGTCGAAGGCATCTCCTCGATCACGCCGGAAGACCTCAAGGCCGCCGCGGAACTCGGTTACCGCGTCAAGCTGCTCGGCGTCGCAGTGCGCACGGCAAAGGGCATTGAGCAGCGCGTGCATCCGACCATGGTGCCGAAATCATCCTCGATTGCGCAGGTGATGGGCGTCACCAATGCGGTCGCGATCGACGGCGAGGGGATTCCGCCGATTACGCTGGTGGGACCCGGCGCCGGCGGCGGCGCGACGGCTTCGGCCGTGGTCGCCGACATCGCCGATGTCGCCCGCGGTATCCGTGCCAAGCCGTTCGGACGGCCGGTGGAGCGGTTGCGCGACACCACCAAGGCGCCGATGGAACGCCATGAGGGTGGCTATTATATCCGCCTGATGGCGCGCGATCTTGCAGGCACTGCCGCAACAATCGCCACCCGGCTGGCGGAACAGAAGATATCTCTGGAATCCATCGTGCAACGGCACCCGGATGGCGTCGATGTGAACGGTGCGGCCAAAAAACCTTCACCGGTCCCGGTCATTCTGATTACCTATGCGACCAGCGAGGATGCCGTGCATCGCGCGTTGGCCGCAGTGCAGCGCGATAAGGTCATCAGCGGCCGGCCGCAGGTGATCCGGATCGAGAAAAACTAGCGCATGGCCTGAACGGGTCGGGCGTGAGACGATTGATGCGGGCAGGCTGGCCTGTCCCCGAGGCTTAAGGAGTACGCCGATGTCGACCCATATTTCCGTTCCGCCGCAGATGCTGCTCGAGCGCATCCTGACGCTCGAAATCGTGCGCGTGACGGAGCGCGCGGCGGTGTCGGCCGCGCGGCTGCGCGGCCACGGCCAGGAGAAGGCCGCCGACAAGGCCGCGGTCGATGCGATGCGGCGCGAGCTCAACAAGCTGCCGATCGAGGGGACGGTCGTGATCGGCGAGGGCGAGCGCGACGAGGCGCCGATGCTGTTCATCGGCGAGAAGGTCGGCCTCAATGCGGGCCCCAAGGTCGACATCGCAGTCGACCCGCTCGAAGGCACCACGCTGTGCGCCAAGAACATGCCGGGCTCGATCGCCACCATGGCGATGGCCGATGGCGGCACGCTGCTGCACGCGCCTGACGTCTACATGCAGAAGATCGCGATCGGTCCCGGCTTCGCCAAGAACGTGATCGAGCTCGACGCGCCGCCCGCCGACAACGTCCGCCGGCTCGCCAAGGCCAAGGGCGTTGCCCCGACCGCCATCAACGTGCTGGTGCTCGACCGTCCGCGCCATGCCGACATCATCAACAGCGTGCGTTCGACCGGCGCTGCCGTGCAGCTGATCACCGACGGCGACGTCGCCGGCGTCATTCACTGTGCCAAGCCCGATGAGACCGGCGTCGACATGTATATCGGCACCGGCGGCGCGCCCGAGGGCGTGCTCGCGGCGGTGGCGCTGCGCTGCATCGGCGGCCAGATGCAGTGCCGCCTGATCCTCGATACCGAGGAGAAGCGCGAGCGCGCGCACAAGATGGGCGTCACCGATCCGAAGATGATCTACGGCATCGAGGACATGGCCAAGGGCGACTGTCTGTTCGCCGCCACCGGCGTCACCACCGGCTCGCTGCTGACCGGCGTGAAGTTCAAGAAGGACGTGATCGAGACCGAGACGGTCGTGATGCGCTCGGTCACCGGTACCGTGCGCTACATCAAGGCCGAGCATCGGCAGCTCGAGAAATTCCACCTCGACTAAGACATGCGGGCGTTTCAGGGGCTTCCTTCGGACGCCCCTGAATCTCGAGATTCCGGGTTCGCGCTCACGCGCGCCCCGGAATGACAAACCAACAAGAACAACAATGGGAGATGCGCATGTCCGATCTGTCCGGGGTCAAGGCGCTGGTATTCGACGTGTTCGGGACCGTCGTCGACTGGCGCACCAGCCTGATCAACGACTTCACCAGATGGGGCGAGACGCGCGGTATCAAGGCCGATTGGACCGCGCTGGTCGACGGCTGGCGCGCGGTCTATGCGGCCTCGATGGACGAGGTGCGCAAGAACCCGCAGAACGGCTACGTCATCCTGGACCTATTGCACCGCCGCTCGCTGGAAAAACTCGTCGCGCAGTTCGACGTCAAGGGGCTGACCGAGGCCGACCTGCAGCATCTGACGCTGGGCTGGCATCGCCTGCACGCCTGGCCCGACAGCGTCGCCGGCCTGACCCGGCTGAAGACCAAGTACATCATCTCGCCGCTCTCCAACGGCAACGTCGCGCTGCTCACCAATATGGCGAAGTTCGCAGGCCTGCCCTGGGACCTCGTGATGTCGGCCGAGTTGTTCGAGCACTACAAGCCCGACCCTGAAACCTATCTCGGCGCCGCGAAGCTGCTCTGCCTGCCGCCGGAGCAGGTGATGATGGTCGCCGCGCACAATTACGACCTGAAGCACGCGCAGAAGCTCGGCCTGAAGACCGCCTTCGTGGCGCGTCCGACCGAATACGGCCCGCTGCAAAAGGTCGATTTCGAGGCCACCGGCGAGTGGGACATCGTGGCCAAGGATTTCGGGGAAATCGCCGGCCGGATGGGCTGCTAGAACTGGTCCACAAATCATCGAGGCGTTACGATTCCTGCCTGATTGGGAAAGGATCATGACGCTGCACGCATCCGCACTGCCCGTTGAGGCGCCACAGGCGTTCCTCGGTGTGACGCGGTCGCTGACCGGAAAACTCTGGCGCGACCGGCTGGATGCGCGCGGGGCGGCGCGGGCGCTCGCGATCGTGCAGCGTCACAACCTGCCGGAAATGCTGGCTCGCGTTCTGGCGGGGCGCGACGTCGGGATCGACGAGGTCGCCGACTTCCTCGATCCGACCATCCGCAAGCTGATGCCGGACCCCCACACGGTCACCGAGATGGAGCACGCGGCCAAGCGCATCGCGGACGCTGCAATACGCGGCGAGAAGGTCGCGATCTTCGGCGACTATGACGTCGACGGCGCGACCTCGGCCGCGCTCTTGACCTGGCATCTGCGCCATTGCGGGCTGGACCCGCTGATCCACATTCCCGATCGCATTTTCGAGGGCTATGGGCCGAACGTCGACGCCGTGCGCGCGCTGGCGGCGAAGGGCGCGACGCTGCTCGTCACGGTCGATTGCGGCACCACCAGCATCGAGCCGCTGGCGGAAGCCAGGAAGCTCGGGATGTCGGTCGTCGTGATCGATCATCACCAGACCGGCGATGTGTTGCCCGAGGTCGACGCACTGGTGAATCCGAACCGGCCCGACGATCTCTCGGGGCTCGGCCATCTCGCAGCGGTCGGCCTCGTGCTGGTGACCTTGGTCGCGGTGAATCGCGAACTGCGCCAGCGCGGCTTCTGGACCGGCGAGATGCCGGAGCCGGACCTGCTCAGCGTGCTGCATCACGTCGCGCTCGGCACCGTGGCCGACGTCGCGCCGCTGATCGGGCTCAACCGGGCCTTCGTCGCCAAGGGCCTGATCGCGATGCGCCGCCGCGACCATGTCGGCCACACCGCGCTGATGGATGTCGCGCGCCTCAACGGCCCGCCGGAGGCCTGGCATCTCGGCTTCATGCTGGGACCGCGCATCAATGCCGGCGGGCGTATCGGGCGCGCCGATCTCGGCGTGCGGTTGTTGCTCGAAGGCGACGTCTCCGAAGCTGCGCGGATCGCGGCCGAACTCGATCGCCTCAATGCCGAGCGGCGCGTCATCGAGCAGGCCGCCGAGGCACAGGCCGAGGCCGAGGCGCTGGCCTCGCTCGGGCTCGAGGACAAGGGCGCTGTCATCGTCACCGCGGCGGAAGGCTGGCATCCCGGCGTGGTCGGGCTGGTCGCGGCGCGGCTGAAGGAGAAGTTCGCGCGTCCCGCGTTTGCGATCGCGCTGGAGCCCGGCGGCATCGGCACCGGATCGGGCCGCTCGATCGGCGGCGTCGATCTCGGCAAGGCGGTTCGGCAGGCGGTGCATGACGGCCTGTTGATGAAGGGCGGCGGGCACGCGATGGCGGCCGGCGTCACCCTGCGCAAGGAGAAGCTCGCCGAATTCCGCGCCTACATGGAGAGCGCGCTGGCGGCCGACGTCGCCAATTCGCGTCACGAGAACGAGCTGTTGATCGACGGCGCCGTGACCGCGCGCGCGGTGACGCCGGAATTCGCGGCGACGCTCAATCGCGCGGGCCCGTTCGGCAGTGCCAATCCGGAGCCGGTGATCGCGCTGCCGTCGCATCAGCTGGTCTATGCCGACGAAGTCGGGCAGGCGCATCTGCGGCTGCGCTTCAAGTCCGGCGACGGCTCGATCGTCAACGGTATCGCATTCCGTTCCGTCGGACAGAAGCTCGGCAGCGCCTTGACGCAAAATCGCGGGCAACAATTGCACGTGGCGGGCTCTCTTGCGGTCGACCGTTGGCAAGGCACCGAACGTGTGCAATTCCGTGTCCTCGACGTCGCGGTGCCGGATCAGGGCCCGACGGTGATCCGATAAGAAACGTTGGGAGAGGACATGTCAGGACAGGTTGAAGGCAAGGTCGCACTGGTGACCGGCGGCGCATCAGGCATTGGCGAGGCCATCGTTGAATTGCTCGCGCAGGAAGGCGCGACCGTTGTTGCCACCGATATCGATGAGTTGAGGGGACCGGAGCTCGCAGCGCGGCTGAAGAAGGCTGGTCGCGACGTGGTCTTTCTGCCGCAGGATGTCACCAGCGAGGAGCGCTGGATCGAGGTTGTCGCTGATATCGGCAAGCGCTATGGCCGCCTGGATATCATGGTCTCGAACGCCGGTATCGGCATCGGGGCGCCTTCGATTGTCGAGATGTCGCTCGCCGACTGGCGCCGCCAGACCGCCATCAATATCGACGGCGTGTTCCTGTCGGTGAAGCATTCGCTGCCGCTGATGCGTAAAACTGGCGGCGGCTCCATCATCATGATGTCCTCGCTCGCGGGCCTGCGCGGTGCAGCGACGCTCTCCGGCTACAGCGCGACCAAGGGCGCGGTCCGGCTGTTGGCCAAGTCGATCGCGATGGAGTGCGCGCAGATCGGCGACGGCATCCGCGTCAACTCGGTGCATCCCGGCATCATCGACACGCCGATCTGGGGCAAGATCCCGACCGGCGCGACCGGCGCCGGCCAGAACGCGCCGATCGATCCGGAGGAGCGCGCGAGATTCGCCACGCCGCTGGGCCGCGCCGGCCAGGCCATCGAGATCGCGCAAGGCGTGCTCTATCTCGCTTCGGACGCCTCGCGCTACGTCACCGGCAGCGAGCTCGTGATCGACGGCGGCATGAACGCCGGCGGCGTCGTGCGGCAGCCTCCGAGCGGCTAGCAGCAAACTGTCGTAGCCCGCATGAGCGGAGCGACATGCGGGAAATGCGTCCCCGGGTATCGCTTTCGCTCACCCGGGCTACGCAGATCGCGATGACGGTTGTTAGCCGCCTTGCCGTAACCGCGCCAGCACCTTGAGCCCGCCATAACCATCGGCGGGCAACAGGCCCATCTTGATCTGAAAATCCTTGATCGCCTTCATGGTGTCGTTGCCGACGCGGCCGTCGGTGCCGCCGGTGTCGAAGCCGGCCTTGGTCAGCCGCGTTTGCATCTCCTGCACCTCGGCGAGTGTCAGCGCGCGCTCCGAGCCCGGGAAGGGCTGGATGAAGGGCGGCCCGCCGAGGCAGCGATCGCCGAGATGGCAGATCGCCAGTGCGTAGTTCATCGACGGGTTGTAGCTCTTCACCGAATTGAAGTTCGGACCGAGCAGGAAGGCCGGACCACCTGCGACCGGGATCCACAGTTGCGCTGATGCGTTCGGCTGCGGAAACGGCTGGCCGTCGGCGCGCGTCACGCCGGCGCTGGCCCAGGCCGCATAGGTGCGGCTGCCGCTGGCGCCGCCGCCGGGCGCGCGGACCTCGTAGCCCCAATGCTCGCCGCGGTGCCATTTGCCGCGATTGACGAGATATTTCGCGGTCGAGCCCAGCGCGTCGTCGGGCCGGCCGAACGGCGAGACCTTACCGTCGCCGTCATAATCGAAGCCGACATTGAGCCAGACTTCCGGCATCCACTGCGAATGCCCCATCGCGCCGGCCCAGGAGCCGTTCATCTCTTGAGGCGTGCTCCAGCCGCGCTGCACGATCTTCATCGCGTTGATCAGTTCGGTCTCCCAATAGGCCTTGCGGCGCGGCTCGTTCCAGGCGAGCGCCGCCAGCGAGGGAAACACCGGCGTCATGTGGTTCTGCTGCACCAGCGGATCGCCATAGGCGGACTCGACGCCCCACAGCGCGAGCAGCGTGCCGCGCTCGACGCCGAAGTCGCGCTCGATCCGGCCGAACAGCGCCTCGTTCTTCTTCAGTGCCTCCCGGCCGTGGATGATCCGCCAGTCGGAGACGCGGCGGTTGATGTACTGCCAGATCTGCTCGTGGAATTCAGGCTGGTTGCGCATCTGCCTGAACACGCTCATGTCGGGCTCGACCTGTCCCATGCAGCGAGTCCAGGTCGCCTCCGAAATGCCTTTTGCCAGCGCGCGGGCGCGAAAATTGTCGCGCCACTGGTCGAAGCCGGGAGGGGCGGCCGCGAGCGCGTCGATCGGATTGACGAGCACCGCGCCGGCCGCGAGCCCGGCCTTCAGGACGGCGCGGCGGGCAGGGGATTTCGGAGAATCAGGCTGTTTCATCGGGCCAGTGTAGCGGCGCCGATCGGGCGAGCCAAAAGCCACGCCGCCGCAGGAGCCATTGTTTTGAGCATGACCTCCGCGCAAACGCGTTCCGCGTTTGTCGCGAGGGAAAACCGGTTCCCACTTTTCCGGGTCATGCTCTAGCTATCCTGCAAATCTGTGGCGATTTTTGACAGCCACCGGCGCACCACCTGTTCCGACCTGGCATCGAGGCCGGCGGCGAGCCGGCGTTCATGGGCCTGGGCGAACTGCCGGCATTTCTCCAGCAGCGCGGTTCCATGGCCGGTCAGGGTCCATTGCAGCACGCGGCCACGGACGGGGTGCGGCGTCTTGCCGATTGCGCCGTCGCGCTCGAGGTTGCGGATGATCACGCTCACGGTCTGCGGCGTCAGCAGCGCGACGCGAGCCAGATCGGCGCCCGAGAGCCCCGGATAGGCTTTCAGCATCGTCAGCACGACGAATTGCGGCGAGGTGACGCCGAGCCGTCCCAGTTGGCGCTCCATCGACAGCCGCGAGGCCGCGTGGGCCTGGCGCAGCAGATAGGCGAGATAGCCCTGCTCGCCGCGCTTGCCTTCGCCCGGCGCCGGGACGGAAGGGGCGAGCAGGACGTCGCCTGCGGTCGATCCCGCATTCGCTGCGGCCCTTCGGCCGGCGGCCTTTCCGACCGGACGCCGCTCGGCGGTGCCGGATTTGCCTCGTTTCTGCATTGCCGCCATGTCGCCTGCCGTCGCCTTCGCCGATGTCCGCATCTTGCCGATGATATCAGAGCTCTGATAATATATCAGTACACTGATAACATGAGGCCAGGCCAATGTCACATGCCCGCAAGGAATACACCGACTTCGAGAAGCTCGCGCCCGACGTCTTCGCCGCCGTGCGCGCGCTCGGCCAGTTCGCGGCGAAGGCCGGCCTCGACAAGCAGCTGCTCGAGCTGGTCAAGCTGCGCGCCTCGCAGATCAACGGCTGTGCGTTTTGCGTGCAGTATCACATCCTGCAGGGCGAGAGCCTCGGCGTGCCCACCGACAAGCTGAACCTCGTCGTGGTGTGGCGCGAGGCGCCGCAGTTCTCGCCGCGCGAGCGCGCTGCGCTGGCCTGGACCGAAGCGTTGACCACCTTGCCGAACGGCGTCAGCGACGAGGTCTATGCGCAGGCCACCGCCGAATTCTCCGAGCAGGAGCTGACTTACCTGACCTCGGCGATCGCTTCGATCAATGTCTGGAACCGGTTCGGCGCGGCCTATCGCTGGACGCCGCCGCCGCGCCGGTAGCGTGCGGACGCGGCTTCGTAACGTCGAGACGGATCAAACGGCAACTGACAGGGAGAAAAACAATGACCTCGATGGCAATGACTCCATCTCTTTCATTCGCGCGGCCGCCGCGGCCGGTCGCGCTGGCCGTGATCGCGGGGCTGGCCTCCGCCTTCGTGATCGGCAAGGCACTGCCGACCCCGATGGACGCGATCTCCTCCGTCATCGCGCCGCTGTGCGCCAGCGCCAATGCGGCGTCGCCGCTCGACAAGGTCGAGGTCATCACCTCCCACGCGCTACCCAATGTGGCGGGCAAGCGCGTCACGGTGGTGCGCGTGTTCTATGGTCCCGGCGGCTTCACGCCGCCGCACCGCCATTCCGGTTCGGTGACTGCCTACATCACCAAGGGTGAAATCCGCTCCCAGCTTGGCGGCGGGCCGGTCGAAACCTTCAAGGTCGGGCAGTCCTTCTTCGAGCCGCCGGGCTCGACCCACATGGTCTCGGCCAATGCGAGCACCACGGAGCCGGCGGAGCTGATCGCGGTGTTTGTGGCTGATGAGGGCGCGCAGCTGACCACGATGCTCGAATAACGACCGGCCGGAAGCACTGGACCAGTTTGGTGCCCAGTTCGCGTGAAACTGGACCTTGCGCGCGACGGGGCGGGTGGATTGATTGCGCGGCAGGTTACGGCGACAGCCGCCGACGAGGGACGAACCAATGATCAGTCTGAAGGGGCTCTCTGCCTTCCCGATAACGCCTTCGAACCGGGATGGACGGGTCGATGCGGGGGCGCTCCGCGCCTTGCTCGACCCCTTGATTGCGGCGAAGGTGGATTCGGTCGGGCTGCTCGGCAGTACCGGCTCATATCCGTATTTCAGCCGCGATGAGCGGCGGCGCGCCGTGCAGGCGGCCACCGCCTTGGCAGATGGCAACACACCAATACTGGTTGGCATTGGCGCACTGCGCACCGACGATGCGGTGCGGCTGGCCCAGGATGCGCGCGATGCGGGCGCGACGGCAGGCCTGTTGGCGGCGGTTTCCTATACGCCGCTGACCGATGACGAGGTCTTTGAGCATTTTCAAACCGTGGCCCGCGAGAGCGGGTTGCCGATCTGCATCTATGACAATCCCGGAACGACCCATTTTCAATTCACGCCGGCGCTCATCGGCCGGTTGGGTCGTGTGGACGGAATCGTCGCGGTAAAAAGTCCGGTGCTGGATGCTTCGACGGTGGCGGGCCATCTCAGGGAATTGCGGGCTGTCGTTCCGGACAGCGTTGCGTTGGGTTACAGCGCCGACTGGAATTGCACCGAGGCGCTGCTGGCGGGCGCAGATACGTGGTACAGCGTTGTCGCAGGAATCTTCCCGAAGGTCTGCGTTGACATCGTTCGCGCCGCGACCAGCGGCGATGCGGCCCGGGCGCGAGAGCTCAACGCGCGTCTGCAGCCGCTTTGGGATCTGTTCAGGACATATTCCAGTCTGCGCGTCGTCTACGCACTTGCCAATCTCAGAGGGATCTGTGCGGCTGAGCCTCCACGTCCGATATTGCCGCTCCCCGCGGACGCTCAGAGGCGGGTCAAGGAGACGTTGGCTGCGATCGAGATCGATTGATCGCAACCGCGGCGCAAGACGCTAGATGCCGGCGCGCGCCAGTGGGTCGCGGCCGAACCGGTTGTCCCCCTTCGATCCCGGCAGCACGCTCAGCGTTGCGACGAGCGCCAGATAGGGGATCCAATATTTGACGTGCAGCGCGGCGGCGAGGTGAGGAATGGCGAGGATCGTCAGCGCCCACCAGCCCGAGACGTTGAGGTCGTGCAGCCGCTTCACCAGGATCGCGGCGAATGGCCACAATGACAGCATGAGCAGCAAGCGCAGGACGGACAGTTCGTCGGCGGGCGGGCTGCTGTCGTAGTACCGTGGACCAGGGTCGAGCCTCACGCCGATGCGAATGACGAGCATGTCGACCAGCACGAGGCCGAAAAATCCCAGGCCGAATTCCTGCCGGCTGATGCGGCCTTTCACCGAAAGAAAGAACCAGCTGAAGGTCGAGAGCATGCTTGGTTATGGTCCAGCCTGAATGGGCATCTGATAGAGACTTGCGTCCGATGGTCAAAGCGGGACAGGTTCCCGCGGATTGCTGCTTCCATCATGATCATTCAAGCTGGCAATTGTCGCCGCGACATGGCGCGCATCGATGCGATTCCGAATGGAACCTGCGGTGGGCGTTTGCACAATTTCGGAATAATGGAATAGTGCCGCTGATTTGCCCGACGTGTCAAGTTGTCGTGTCGAACGACGGCAGCCGCCGGCTACTTTGCATGGGGTTGTTTTCGATATTTTGGCAGTGCGCCCCGAACCGGTGTCCACTTCGCTCGACAACGCGCTAATTGCCGCCACCCTCCTGGGTGTCGATGCGATGCAAGACGTCGTCGGGCAGGGCATGGGCCACGGCGGCCGCAGGTCCAGGCTCCGGTCCGATCTCGCGGCCGCGGCCGCGGATCAGCCGCTCATAGGCCGACACCAGCGTGGTGTAGGGATTGACCCACAGCCAGCCGTCGCGCGTGAACACCTGAACGTCGAAATGCAGATGCCGCGAGGTGCCGTTGGGATGGTCGAGATAGTTCGATACCACGCCGATCTTCTCGCCCTCGCTGACGCGGCGTCCGTTGAGCAGGCCGTCGCCATCCATCACTGACGGGTTCATGTGCATGTAGCGGAAGCGGACGTGCTCGGTGCGGGTGTTGACCTGCAATGTCGCGGCCTGCTGCTGCGGCGAGCGGATCACGATGCTGTCGCGCACCGCAACGACCGCCTGCTGTTTGGGGTCGCAACCATCCTTGCTGTCGACAGGACATGCGCCGGGGCGGATGTCCTGGCCCTGATGGCCGTAGCCGCTCGCGCATTGGCCGACCTCGAAGCTGCGCGCCTCGCAGAAATTGTCCTGCCAGGGATACACGTCGACGGCCGCGCCGGGCTTGCGCCTGGCGAAGGATTGCGAGTGCGCGAAGGCCGGCGCCTTCTCGAGCGGAAAGCGGATCTGCGAATAGACGGTGAAGTCGGCGTGGCCGCCTTGTTGCCTGCGGCCGCCGCTGCCCGCGACGATGTCGCCGCTCGGGTGGTAGGTGAAGTCGGCGGATTGCGCGGCGGGCCGCTCGGCGATGTCGGAGGGGACGTCACTGCGCGGCCGTGACGGCTGGCCGCCGGCGATGCGCAAAGCCTTCAGAAAGCGCTCGACGACCGGATAGGCCTCGCGGCAGGCCAGCCGCTTCGGCCGCGGCGCGCTGTCGAGGCACTGGATCGACACGACATAGGGAATCCCGAAGCGGGTGAAGGCGTAGCGGACATAGCCCTCGCGAATGAAGCGGCGCAGGTCCGGAAACTGCGCGGCCAGCGTCTTGACCGGATCGCCCTTGCCGCCGAGCCGGTCGGCGAGGTCGTAGACCAGGTTCGAGCCGGAAATCTGCACCTCGACCGGCTTCGCAAATGTTCGCGGCGGCATGCCGTCACCGGCGCCGGGGTCGAGCGAGAACACGGCATCGTAGCCCGACGCACCGGCATGGAAGAAATCGACCGGGCGGAAGTCGGCCTGGTAGCGCGCGATCGACAGGCTGTCCGGCGCACCGTTTTGCCGCGCGTCGAGATAGCTGGCGGGATCGAACGGCAGCAGCACCGGGATCGGGCTCTGCGCGATGCCGGGAAACAGCGGCGACGTCACCGCGTTCAACTGCACCAGCGCAGGCGTCGCCCGCGGATCGGTGGAAGGAACGCGGCGTTGTCCGGCGAAAGTGAAGCCGGCGGAGACGGCCGGGCGGCTGCCGATCTCCTGCCGCAACTGGTCGAGCACGGCACGCCATTCGACCCGCATGGCCGAGATCGATGGCGTTCGGAATTCGTCGGCATGGGCGCCGTGAAGAGGCGAGAGCAGGGCTGCCAGCCAGCAACTGACGAAGCTGACCACCTTCCTGTTCACTGTACTCCCCGGGCTCATGTCTGATCGCCCGAGAGACTAAAGCAAGTTCCGGAAAAGTGTGTAGCGGTTTTCGGTAAAGTTGATGCTTAACCAACAAGTTGAGGCGCGGTGACGATTCATTTCAAATCCCACCGCGCCTCAAGCGCTCAGTCCTTGGCGCGTTCGACGTAGGAACCGTCCTCGGTCATGACCACGATGCGCGTGCCGGTGGAAACGTGCGGCGGCACGCCGGTGCGGATGCCGTTGGAGAGCATCGCGGGCTTGTAGGACGAGGAGGCGGTCTGGCCCTTGGTCACGGGCTCGGTCTCGACCACTTCCAGCGTCACGCGCTGCGGCAGCTGGATCGCGACCGGGTTGCCCTCGTGCATCGAGAGCTTAACGGTCATGTTCTCCTGCAGATACGGCGCAGACGAGCCGACGATTTCCTTGGAGACCTGGACCTGGTCGTAGTTGTCGTTATTCATGAAGTGGAAGCCGTCGCCATCTTCATAGAGGTAGTTGTAGTTGTGGTCCTCGACGGTGGCCTTCTCGACCTGGTCGGTGGTCTTGTAGCGCTCCGAGACCTTCACGCCGTCGCCGATGCGGCGCATTTCGATCTGGCTGACCGGGGTGCCCTTGCCGGGATGAATGTTCTCGGCGGAAAGGACCACATAGAGCTTGCCGTCCTGCTCGATGACGTTGCCCTTGCGGATGGAACTGGCGATGACTTTCAAAGGTGTTTTCCTGAATTTGAGAGCCTAAGGGCGCCAACCGGATCGGCAGCGCCTCGGCCATGGCGGCGATTTCGGGCTGCAACATACTGATTTGTCCCTGAGATGCCAGTCTTTTGCGGCCGAATTCGCAAGGTTGCCAACCGTCCCGGCCGCGCCGATCGGCCCTATTTTCGGGCCGGATCGGGCGTTTTCAGTGCGGTCCGGTTGTGCTTGGCAAAGCTTGCAGGAACCGAGAATGTCCCGGTTATCAGATCGTAAAGGCAGCGCCAGTCCTCGGCCCAAGGGAAAGGCGTTCCTCTCCTTGGATGTCGAGCCGTCGTTCAGGTTCAGCCAGGCGCGCAGATGGACAAGGTGCGCGTCTTTCGACAAGAAGGGACCAGCCTCGCCGCGTTCCGCGAAGGCCGGGGGCTGTGCGGGCTTATGAATTTGTTTGGAATCAATTGGTTGTGCAAGACTCATGAGTGCGGATGGCGGCTCGTTGATGTTGAATCCATGAGGATGCTCTTGCGATGACAGCTCATGACCAGCCGTCGCCCTGGTGGATGCCGCAGCGCTACGCTGACCGCAGGCCGTTCCTGCAGGCGCGGGCCGCGATCACGCGAGCGGTGCGCGCCTGGTTCGAGGAGCAAGGATTTGCCGAGGTCGAGACTGCGATCCTGCAGATATCGCCGGGCAACGAGACCCATCTGCACGCGCCCCGCACCGAGCTCAGGCAGGCCGATGGCTCGCATGCGCCGCGCTATCTGCGCACCTCGCCGGAGTTCGCCTGCAAGAAGCTGCTCGCGGCCGGCGAGCCGAAGATTTACGAGTTCGCGCGGGTGTTCCGCGACCGCGAGCGCGGCGACCTGCATCTGCCCGAATTCACCATGCTGGAATGGTACCGCGCCAATGCCGGCTATGACGCCATCATGGCCGACACGATCGTCGTGATCGCCCATGCGGCGCAGGCGACCGGGATCGGGCGGTTTTCATTCCGTGGCAGGATGGCCGATCCCTTTGCCGATCCGGAATTGCTGACGGTCGCGGCAGCTTTCGAGCGCTTCGCCGGCATCGATCTGTTGGCGACGATCACGGGCGGCGCGGGCGATCGCGAGGCGCTTGCGGCGGCTGCAGCAGCGCGGGTGCGGGTTGCAGATGACGACACCTGGTCCGATATCTTCAGCAAGGTGCTGGTCGAGCATGTCGAGCCCCAACTGGGGCAGGGCCGTCTGACGGTGCTGTTCGAATATCCCTCGCCAGAGGCCGCGCTGGCGCGCACCAAGGCCGGCGATCCTGATGTCGCCGAGCGTTTCGAGGTCTATGCCTGCGGCGTCGAACTCGCCAACGGCTTCGGCGAGCTGACCGATTCGGCCGAGCAGCGCCATCGTTTCACCGCAGCGATGGACGAGAAGGCTCGCCGTTATGGCGAGCGCTATCCGCTCGACGACGATTTCCTTGCCGCGGTCGGCCAGATGCCGGAGGCCAGCGGCGTCGCGCTCGGCTTCGACCGGCTGGTGATGCTGGCGAGCGGCGCGCCACGAATTGATCAGGTGGTCTGGACACCGCCTGCGGGAGAGACATGAACAGGATCGATCCAAAACTGGCGGCGACATTGCGACAGCCGCGCGAGCTGGTCGATGCCGGGCTCGCGCCGGTCGCAGCACTTGCCGGGCTCGAGCGGGTCGCTGCGCGCTACGCGGTCGCGGTGACGCCGGAGCTCGCCGCGCTGATTGATCCGGCCGATCCCGCCGACCCGATCGCGCGGCAGTTCATCCCGAGCGCCGACGAACTCGTCGAGCAGCCGGGCGAGAACGCCGATCCGATCGGCGACGATGCGCATTCGCCGGTCGCCGGAATCGTGCATCGCTATCCCGATCGGGTGTTGTTCAAGCTCGTCCATGTCTGCGCGGTGTATTGCCGGTTCTGTTTCCGGCGCGAAATGGTCGGGCCGGGAAAGGCCTCGGCCTTGTCCGATGACGCCTACCGTGCGGCGCTGGATTACATCCGCAGCCATTCGGAGATCTGGGAAGTCATCCTGACCGGCGGCGATCCCTTGATGCTGTCGCCACGCAGGCTGACCGAGATCATGGCCGATCTCGCCGGGATCGATCATGTGAAGATCGTTCGTCTCCACACCCGTGTTCCGATCGCCGATCCGGGCCGTATCAATCCCGAGATGGTCGCTGCATTGCGGGTCGAAGGCGCGACGACCTGGATTGCGATCCACGCCAACCATCCGCGTGAGCTGAGCACCAATGCCCGCGCGGCGTGCGCGCGCCTTGCCGACGCCGGCATTCCCCTGGTGAGCCAGTCCGTCCTGCTGCGCGGCGTCAATGACGATGCTGCGACGCTCGAGGCGCTGATGCGCGGCTTCGTGGAGTGCCGGATCAAGCCCTATTATCTGCATCACGGCGACCTTGCGCCCGGCACTGCGCATTTGCGCACCACGATCGAAGCCGGGCAGGAATTGATGCGGGCGTTGCGCGGGCGTGTGTCCGGACTTTGTCAGCCGGATTATGTGCTCGACATCCCCGGCGGCCACGGCAAGGCGCCGATCGGCCCGAGCTATTTGTCGCAGCCGGCTTCCCGCGAACGTGAAGATCCGGTGGAACAGCACTACCGTATCGTCGATTATTGCGGCGACGTTCATCTTTACCCGCCACAATCCTGAGGCGGCGATGAGCGGGGCCAGGGACGGACGGCAGGAGCCGCCCGAGGACGAGGGCAACCGCAGCATCGAAAATGCTGTGATGTTCGGCTTCTTTGTGGTGCTGGCCGCCGCGGGAATCTGGCTCCTTGGCACGATGGCCGATATACGGAAGGTACAGGATTGCGCAGCGCAGGGGCGACGCAACTGTGCTACCGTCGAGGTCCCGGAACGGGCGCGATAGGGTTGAGAAGCGGAGACGCGAGATGCGGAAGACAGTTTTGTTGATGGCTCTGATGATGGTTGCGGCCGGAGCGCCCCAGCTTGGCACGTCCCAGGCATGGGCGCAGCAGCAGGGCGGATCGTCCTCCATGCAGAAGGGCGGAACGGTCCCGGAGGCGCCGATCGGACATCGTCAGCCGCGCCGCGGCGACGTTGGCAGCGAGAAGAACATCAGCGATCCGAACAGTCAGGCCAACAAGGAAGACGCGGCGCTCGACAAGAAGATCAAGAGCATCTGCCGCGGCTGCTAAGCCACGGAAGAGACCGGCGGAGCGCGATGTACGCCCCGCCGGCAATGCTCAATCCGTCCGGCCGCTTCAGGCCGAACGCTCCTGCAGGCCGTCACGCCGCACGCTGCGCCTTGCGTCGACGGCATCGGCCAGCTGCTTCAGCACGTCAGCCGTCGTCCCGAGGTCGATGCAGCCATCCGTGATGCTCTGGCCGTAGGTCAGCGCCTTGCCCGGCACGACGTCCTGGCGTCCCGCAACAAGATTGCTCTCGATCATCACGCCGATGATGCGCTGTTCGCCGCCTGCGACCTGGCGCGCGATGTCGGCGGCAACCGCCGGCTGGTTCTCCGGCTTCTTGCTGCTGTTGGCGTGGCTGGTGTCGATCATCAGCCGCGCTGCGACACCGGCGCGGCCGAGCTCGCCGGCGGCAGCATCGACGCTCGCGGCATCATAGTTCGGCGCCCGGCCGCCACGCAGGATGACGTGGCAGTCTTCGTTGCCGCTGGTGGCGGCGATCGCCGAACGGCCGCCCTTGGTGACCGCCATGAAGTGATGCGGGTGCGAGGCCGACTTCACCGCGTCCGCCGCGATCCGCACGCCGCCGTCGGTGCTGTTCTTGAAGCCGACCGGGCAGGACAGCCCGGAAGCCAGCTCGCGATGGATCTGGCTCTCGGTGGTGCGTGCGCCGATCGCGGCCCAGGAGACCAGATCTGCGATGTACTGCGGCGTCGTCATGTCGAGGAATTCGGTGCCGGCCGGTAGGCCGAGATTGTTCACCGCCGACAGCACGTTGCGGGCGAGCCGCAGGCCCTTGTTGATGTCGAAGCTGCCGTCGAGATCGGGATCGTTGATCAGCCCCTTCCAGCCGACGGTGGTGCGGGGCTTCTCGAAATAGACCCGCATCACGATCTCGAGGCGGTCGGCGAGCTGTTCGCGCAGGCTGGCGAGGCGCTCGGCGTAATCGACGGCCGCCGCGGGATCGTGGATGGAGCAGGGGCCGACGACGACCAGCAGGCGGTCATCGGTGCCGTTCAGGATCGCGTGGACGGCGTTGCGGGCGCCCATCACCACCCGGGTCGCCGTCAGGGTGCGCGGGACCTCCCGCATCACCTCTTCGGGCGTACTGAGCTCTTTCAATTCCTTGATGCGAAGATCGTCTGTCGTACTCAACACGGCTGGCTCCTTTGGAGTTCGGGACCTGCCGGCACACAAAAAAGCCGCCAGGTCTGGCGGCTTGTTTTGGACGTTTGCTGCAATTCTTCAGATTGAGCGCGATCCTCCTGCCGCCAGCGAGCTGTCGTAGCTAAAGTACCAAAAATAGCTGGTGGCGGATGTGATCATGGGGCGGCTCTATAGCGCAGGGATTTGGGGCTGTCACCCCCCAAAAGCAAGCCCCCCGCGGTTCGGCGTCAGGTGTTGCGCGCCGCCAACGCCATGCCGATCAGGGTCGCACCGCCGAACATCAGGTTGAGGCCGACGAGGAGGCCGATCGCCCATCCTGCGGATTCCGGCAAGCCGGCGATGATGAAGAAGGCGATCACGACGTCCATCAGGCCGGCGATCAGCAGCCAGGACCAGCGTCCCGACAATTCGCGGCGGTGCTCCAGCGCGTACATGATGGTGGCGACGCCCTCGGCGACGAAATAGGCGCCGACCACGATGGTCAGCGTCAGCACGCCCTGCATCGGACGGGCGAGCAGCACCATGCCGGCCAGCACGGCGAGCGCGGCCGAAATCAGCGACCACCAGAAGCCCGGCATGTTGCGCGCCCAGAACGTCACGATCAGCCCGCCGATCCCTGAGATCAGGAACATCCAGCCGAGGAAGATGGTGACGGCGAGGCTCGCGAAGGTCGGCACGATCATCGCGGCGATGCCGAGGATCACCAGCAGGATGCCCTCGAACAGGAAGGCCTTCCAATGCGCCTTCACCGCGGCCTGCATTTCCGATCGCAGCTTGTCGAGGTCGTTGGACAGGATCATCGCGGCTCTCCGGATCTGCGAACGTAAAGGCTGCGCGCGTGCGGCGTTATCCTAACTCTGGCTCGGTGCGGACGGAAAGCCCTCCGAGGCGGTCCGCATCCGGTTGCGGCCGAGGAAGTAGACGGCGGTGGTCGCGATCAGCAGCGCCAGTCCGATCAGGATCGAGGTGAAGCCGATCGGGACCAGGATGAACGATGCATTGCGCTCGGGATTGACGTACCAATGATGCAGCGAGGTGAGCAGGAAGGAGACGCCGGCAAAGCCGGCGCCGCCGCCGATCAGCAGCAGCGCCCACATCCGCCGCAACTGGCTGAGCCGCTCGCGCGCAACGTCGGTGCGCGGCGCATGATGCTTGCCGAGGCGTCGCACCAGGCGGATTGCAAAGCCGATCGAGGAGAAGCCGATCAGCACGCTGGCCGAGCCGAGCAGCAGCCGCGTGGTCGAGCCGAGATCGGGGATGCGCTGGAGCGCGAGCAGCGGAAAATCGAACGCCGCGTGCAGCGCGACCGGTGCGACCAGCACCAGCGCCCAGTTCGTCATGCGCGCCCAGTCGCGGTGACCCCGGTAGGCGCCGAGCGCGCCGCCGGAGCGCGCGATCGCAAGATAGGCGCCGGCGATGATACCGAGCGCGCCGTGGAACGGCACCGTGAGCACGCTGCGCAACGCCGCGAGCGCGCGCCACATGTCCTTGTGCTGGACCAGATAGGCGAGGTTCTCATAGGCGGCAAATCCAAGTCCGGCGGCCGCGCCATAGACCACCGTATCCATCGGATCGGCGAAGGCGCGGCGCCGCGTCGAGATCGCGACGATGACGAGAACCTTGACGATCTCCTCCGGTGCCGCGACCCCGAAGACTGCACGCATCGCCTGCGTCGCCCAGGGATTGTCGGGAATGGCGAGCAGCGCATTGAACGGAATTCGCGCCAGGCCGAGCAGCGAGATGCTGGCCGCGCCGAGCACGAAGGCGAGCCACACCTGCACCGGCGGTCCGGGGCGCTCGTCGGCGGCGATGACGAGCCACAACACCAACAATGCGGGGGCAATGGCGGCGGCGCCGATGACGGTTGGAAGCGACTCAAGCAACAACATGAGCCGGACGGGCCCCTTTGATGGCACCAAAGCGATGCGTGCCGAAGAAATGGCAGCAAGTTCAGCGGATTGCAAATCGGTCTGATGCCGTTCTCGTGACCAATATGCCACGGTGCCTTACGAAAGCGGGTTGGAAAGGTGCCGTTGCGGGCCTTGATCAGCTCAGGGCCGAGGGCGGCTCCCGGACAGGTTCCTGACGGCGGCAGGCCCATGGCCTTTCCGGGCGCAGGAGCTTTGGTAGCCCGACGATGGATGGGATCGCGGCCTGCGGGTCCAATCAGCTTTCGGCACCGCGTTCCCTTCGTTGGGCTATAATGCCGTGGGCAAGGCGACTGATCCGGTAAAAGCCAGAGATGCTTTCGATTGATTCTGCTGTGATCGTTCTTGCCGTGATCGCGCTGTTTGCGGCGTTTGTGAATGGCGCGCTTGGTTACGGGTTTTCCTCGCTCACGGTGCCGGTCGCACTCGTCTTCTACACCAACCGCGTCCTCAATCCCGCGGTGGTCATCGTCGAAGTCTTCGTCAATCTGTATGTTCTGTGTATCAACCTGAGCGGTGTTCCGGCAGTGTGGCGGCGTGTGCTGCCCATTCTCGTCGGCATGCTGCCCGGCATCGCGGTCGGAGCCTTTGCGCTGACGTCGCTTCAGCCCGGCTGGACCAAGTTCGCCACCTACTCGATCATTCTGCCGCTCATTCTGCTGCAGGCGGCCGGTTGGCGGAGGCCGATCCAGTCGAAATGGCTGGTCGGTCTGCCTTTTGGAACGATGCTCGGGGTCTTGTACTCGGTCACGACCATTTCGGGCCCGCCGCTGGCGATCCTTTTCAACAATCAGGGCCTCGTCAAAGATGAGTTTCGGGCCGGTCTCGCACTGGTTCGGGTGACGGAGTCCAGCCTGACTGCAATCGCGTACTACAAGCTCGGTCTGTTCATCGACGAGAGCCGGAGCCTCTTGTTCGTGCTGGTTCCCTGCGTTGTCCTCGGCATACCGCTCGGTGCCTGGCTGATCCGGCGGCTGGACGCCGAGACGTTTCGCCGGATCTGCATGAGCTTTGATGCGTGGGTCGTGGGATTCGGCCTGTCGCGCGTGTTGATCGAAGTGAAGCTGATGGAAAGCCCGTGGGCCTACAGCGTCATGGCCGGCACGATCCTGATCGACGTCTGCTTATTGTACGTCTTCTTCACCGCGAGGCGAGGCACCGTGCAGAACTCGCAGGCGCTGGCTTCGCTGAAATCCGGCAACCGGGGCGGTCCGACCTGAAGCTGCTCTAACCTGCGAGCAGGCGCTGGCAGGTTTCGACAAACACCTCGGCCCCCGTGACGATATCGGCGTCGTCGGTGTTCTCACTCCAGTGATGACTGATGCCGCCGATCGACGGCACGAACAGCATCGCCGCCGGCATGATGGTGGCGAGGACCTGGGCGTCATGGCCGGCGCCGCTCGGCATGCGGATCGATTTGCCGCCGGCGCAGGCTGCGCTCGCGGCTTCGATCGCATTCTGGAATGCGGGCGTCATCATCGCGGGCACCCCGGTGCGGATGCGCTCAACCTTCACGCCGCAACGGCCCTGAGCGGTGGCCTCGGCCGCCAGGCGGTGCAACTGCTCCTCGAGACGTGCGATCACCTCGGGATTGTCGTCACGAATCTGAAATAGCATCTCGGCGCCGCCTGGGATGATGCTCGGCGCGCCCGGGTCCAGCGTGATGCGGCCGGTGGTCCACACCGTGCGCGGACCCGACAGGGCAGGGAAGCTGTCGTCGATCGCGACGCAGAACCGCGCCAGCGCCAGGCCGGCGTCCCTGCGCACCGCCATCCGCGTGGTGCCGGCATGGTTCTGCTCGCCGGTGAACGTGATGCGATACTGCCAGATGCCGACGATCGAGGTGACGACGCCGATCTTGAGCCCGCTGCTTTCCAGCGTATCGCCTTGCTCGATATGCGCTTCGAGATAGCCGATGTGGCGGCCGGCCTCGGCGTTGAGGCGCGGGCGGCCGGCGAAGCCTGCGTCGCGCAATGCATCGCGCATGGTGCGATCGCTGGAGCGGTCGCGGGCTGCATCGATGTCGGCTTCGGTCACCGCGCCGACAAACGACCGGCTGCCGAGGAAACTGCCGAAATGTCCTTCCTCGTCGCACCACGCGGCGACCTCGACCGCGCCGTTCGCATCCGGATCCGTATTGATGACGCGCGCCGCCTCCAGCGCGTAGATCACGCCGAGCGGCCCATCGAGCCAGCCCGCATGGTTCTGGCTCTCCAGATGTGAGCCGGCAAGCAGCTTTGGTCCCGCCTTTGCGCTGGAGCCGAGCACATTGCCGATGCCGTCGATCGTTGCGGTGAGATTGGCGTCGGGCAAACGCGCCGCGAGCCAGTCGAGCGAGCGCAGATGCGGTTCGGAGAATGTCGGCTTGTGCACGCCGGTCTTGTAGGCGCCGATCGCGCGCAGCGCGTTGAGATCGGCGAGCACGCGCTTGCCGTCGAAGCGGCCGTTGATGCCTGGCATGACTGGACTCCGGATTGCCGTCTTGATTTCGCGTCTTGATTTGCGCCTCGATTTGCTCCTTGGCGCCTCAATCCCGTCTTGATGCCGTCGTGGTTGGGTGCGACGGAACAATCAGGGCAAACGATTTCTTAGCGGTTCTGCTCTTAGGTCGCAGTACGAATAGCGTGAGAGTGTGATCATGTCTGCATTCCGGGACTGGGCTCGCAAGGCCGCTGTGCTGTTTTTTCCGATCGCGCTCGGCGCCTGCGCGCAGGTTTCGCAGCAATACAGCATGACCACGCCGCCGCCGGGGACAGGTCCGCTGGCCTGGGACGGTGCCGGACAGGACCCCAATCTTCCGCAGCCGCGGCGCCATGCGCGAAATGCGTCGCCCGCGGTGGCGGACACATCACCTGAGCAACTGTCGGAAGCGGATGCCGACGAGCGGCTGGCGCGCAAGCTCGTGATCTGCAGCACCTGCATCAAGCGGACGCCTGTGGCGGCGGCGCAGCCGAATAATCGTCAGGATGTTGCCAGCAATCACTAGCGGCTGGCGCTGAGCGCTGTTGGCGGACATCCAGCCCGCTCGCAGGCCTTAGTTAGGCCACGATGTCGGTCGATGCGCAGGCCCATGTCGATCCGAAGATTCATTGTTCCCGTCGTCGTCGCGCTTGCCGCCGCAATCCTGATTCACGTCGGCGGCTCGCGGGCGCATGCACATGTGCCGACGCATTGCGGCTTCTGGACCTCGATCGAGGCCGGATTGTCCTGCAGGTGATCTCCAGTGACCTGCAATCCGGGAAAAGCGCTCTGAACGCTTGCCCGCCCGGCCAATCGCCACTATACGTTCGCCCGTCGCGGCTTGAGGGCTGTGGCCTGTCCGGCGCATCTCACGTCTAACGTATTGATTTGCCGGGAGTTTTGCTCCCTTCGTCTATCGGTTAGGACGCCACCCTTTCACGGTGGAGAGAGCGGTTCGATTCCGCTAGGGAGCGCCATCACGGCCAAGCTGAAGACTCCACAAAATCAGACGTTTAAGTGTCTGGATTGACATTTTCGGCGCATCACCCGGTCGATCTCGCGACAGTTCAGCACCTACGGGACGTGCGCCCCCAAGCGCGGCGATCGCCGCACCTGGGGCCGGAACGGTTTTGGTAAACTGGCGGCGCTTGTCTCTGCTCTGCCGTCAGACCAGCAATTGCCGCAAGCTGCTTCTTGATTGGGGCTTACGATTGCGATTGGCGCTGCTCGGAGCATGACGTCAGGCCAGACTTTTCGGGCTGCTGCGCGACTGTGAGAACCGCTGGATCAATTTCGTCTGGAAATAATCCACACGACGATGGGCCAGCTCGGCTCATTTCGTAATGCCAATTGGTAAATTGGATTGGCAGGATCGTCCGGGATGGGTTTCATCCGAAGCGGGGATGCCATCAACCCGATCACCTCGCGGTTGCCCCATCCCCCACAAGCGATCGACTCGGCGTTCGCCTTGTCAGATAACAGCCTTAGCGATTCCGGAGTGAAGCGCCAAAAGTCCTTCGGCGCCGCGTGAATGCCATTGACGAAACAGGTCGTGTGACAGACGTAGCCGCCCGGCTTCACAACTCTGATTGATTCAGAGAATGCTTTTTGGGGATCTCCCTCGACGTGTTCGAGAACCTGGTCCGAGACACAGAAGTCAAAAGTGCCGCTTTCGAATGGCAAATCTATGAAGTTGGCATCGGGATAGCTGACCTCTGTGTATTTCGTTTTGGTCAGCCCGAGCTCAACACCGAGTCCCTTCGATCCGGAGATCGAAAGGCAGGTTTTTTCGTTTCCGTCATATTCCGATAGAGCGCGATGGAGCGCTTTGTACATCGCGAGGCGCGTGATCCACCACGTCTTTGGACCGGGCGCATCGAGAGCGTGTTCGTAAAGTTGCCGAATGGTGGTTGGCGAGAGACCGTCCATTGTTTTTCCTTTGAAGGTGGCACACTACCGTATTGCAAATATCGAACTGAGCCCCAGCAAATGGAAATGAGATGTGCAGCAGTCGCCCGCTCCCTTCAATTAAAGAGAAGAGCATACGCACCACGATCAATCCGATCAAGTGCGGCATTTATCGATCGAGATTTGCTGTGGCCCAAGCCGCGCGGACTCGCCACCAAACGGAGAAGGCCAAGGTCGCTTCATCAATTGTGTTCGGTGCCAAGCCCGCGTTCCTGATGAGCGACGATGTGAGTATCGCGTGAACGCTGGCGGGCATTTACGGCAACGACGTCACCGCAGCACTTGGCAGCAGTCAGGCAGCCGCGCTCCGCTTGGTACCAAGCCATGCAGCAGATCAGCCAAGTCAGCCAGGATGTCACTTGCGGAGTCCGAACCGACTTCGAAATCCGGATTTGCAACGGCGCCGTGCCGCGCTGGCAGGTGTGAACAATCCGAGATCGCTGCAATCCGCTTCTCTTTCGCAACCCTTTGTAAAGCCAACGGCGATACGGCTGGGCCCGGGATGACGTGATGGCTCCAGGGACCAGGAAGCGCGAAACGCGCAAATCGCTGCGGCAATCCGGCTGGATCACGCTCGACGGCGGATTCGCCGCGCGGCCCTGCGTGGTCGAGGACATGTCTTCATCGGGCGCCAAGATCACGGTCCAGGACAACAACACGCTGCCGGCCAAGCTGCGGCTGGCGTTCTCGCGCGACGCCCGCACCGGGCGCGCCTGCGAAGTGGTGTGGCGCGAGGGCAGGACGTTCGGCGTCAAGTTCGTGCGGTAGAGTACGATCCGGAAAAGTGGATCCGGTTTTCCGAACGGATCATGCTCAAGAAAGAAGCAAGCTCATGCCGCAATTCTTCCCGATCGCATCATGAGCTAGCCTCATCCGGTGGGGCAGGATAGAAGGGCGGATGCGCAAGACCTGCTTCGCCATCGTCGCCGTCCTGCTTCCCGCCGCTGCGTTCGCGCAGCAGGGCGACCGCCGCAATTTCCAGACGCCCACCGACGCCGGCAAAACCTTGCCGTCGAAATCCGCGACGCGAAGCAATCCTTGCGCGTCGTACGGACCGGGCTTCGTCAAGGTCGAGGGCGCCGACACGTGCGTGAAGCTCGGCGGCGGCATCAGCGTCGATGGCGGGATGTCCGGCCGCGGACGGTAAGCGGTTTGCCGCCCGCGTTCACGACATCGGCGGCGCGATGAAGCGCACGAAGGCCGGCCGCCCCGCGATCTCACCGAACCAGCGTTCGAGATTGGGCAGCTTCGGCTTGCTGACGCCCTCGACGCCGAGCCAGCGCCGCGCAAAGGCGCCGAGCGCGATGTCGGCGATCGTGAAATGGTCGCCTTCGATGAAGCGGCGCCTTGCAAGCTGCGCCTCGACCACGCGCCACACCACGCCCTCGGCATCGGCGTCCTTCTGGATCTGCACCATGTCGCGCTTCTCCGGCGGCGTGCGCACCAGGCCCCAGAACACCGGCCGGTCGACCGGCTGCAGCGTCGACAGCGTCCAGTCGAGCCAGCGGTCGACGGCGGCGCGCGCCTTCGGCGCTTGCGGATAGAGCAGCGCGCCCTGGCCATAGGCCATGCAGAGATAGCGCATCACCGAATTGGATTCCCACAGCACATAGTCGCCGTCGACCAGCGTCGGGACGCGGCCATTCGGATTCATCGCGAGATAGTCGGGCTGATCGTTCTTGCCGAACTGCATGCCGGCATCGATGCGCTGATAGGAGAGGTCGAGCTCGGCGAGACACCAGAGCACCTTCTGCACATTAACCGAATTGGCCCGGCCCCAGATCGTCAGTTGCGGCTTGCTGTCCATCACGCGTTTCTTCCCGCTGTTGTGCTTTGCGCGCGTTCATAGCTGAAGCGTCAGGGAAAAGCGCGGGGTGAATTGTACCGAGAGCAAAAAAAGAGGCTCCGCCGCATCGCGGCAGAGCCTCGCCGATAACTATGCATCAAGACGCCGTCAGTGACCGAACAACAACCACAACACAATGATCACCGGGATCGGCACACCCAACAGCCAAAGCAAAATTCCTCTTCCCATCGTTGCCTCCTCGCATGCTTGTAAGGAGGCAACGTCAACGATCGTGTCGCGTTCCTCGCGATCGCGCCACGCTTCAGCAAAAGCGAAATGCCGACAGGAACGTGGGTGCGGGCGCGGTGTTTACCAGTGGCCGGTGTTCGGCATCGACGCCCACGGCTCGGCCGGCGCCTTCGGCTCGCCCTTTTGCAGGATCTCGATCGAGTGCAGGTCGGGCGAACGCACGAACGCCATGTTGCCGTCGCGCGGCGGACGATTGATGGTGACGCCCATCTTCATCAGCTTCTCGCAGGTCGCGTAGATGTCGTCGACCTCGTAGGCGAGATGGCCGAAATGGCGGTCCTCGCCGTATTTCTCCTCGTCCCAATTGTAGGTCAGCTCGACCAGCGGCGCGCCGCGGGTCTGCGGCAGCGACTTGAGCAGATGGAGATCTTCCTCCGCGCAGAGAAACAACAGCGTGAAGCGGCCCTTCTCATTGTCGATGCGGCGCACTTCCTTCAGCCCCAGCGCGTCCTGATAGAATTTCATTGCGACATCGAGATTGCGGACGCGCAGCATGGTGTGCAGATAGCGCATTTTTTTATCCTCCTGCAGATTCAGAGATTTTGTTTGGGCTCGGGCGAGACGGGGCAAGAAATAGCAGCAAAACGCGGCGCGGGGCAGGGGTTTGCGCGACTTTTGCCGACCGCATTTCGCCTTTGCATGCTCACGCCTTCGCGAGCGCTGGCTCCCGTTGCGCCGCGCGATCACGCAGCCAGGTATGGACGGAACGCGCCGCGACACGCTTGCGCAGCGACGGATGCAAGAAAGCCCCGCCCAGCAAAATTTCTGGGACGGGGCTTGTGGTCGAGCCTTGGAGGCGCGGCCTCTATCGCACCGATTGCCGATCACGGCCAATCAAGGACGCGCGAGGTTGGACGTCCTCTAAAGCGCAAAACCCCGCGAGTGGGCTCGCGAGGTCTGATGCCGACCGGCCTTGGGGAGATCGTGCCGGCAACCGGGCATACAATGTCGCTGCGCGCGGAAAGTTCCTGGGTCCGGAAAATAGAAAGCCCCGCAGGCTGGATGCGGGGCTTTCCCAGCTGACGGACTGGGGATCTCTCAGGGCGTGAGCCGTCAACTGTCGGAGACCAAACTTAAGGTTGAATTTGTAAAATGCAACAGCGCCGCGTAGACGGAGTATGTTCGTCCCACAGCGCTGCGCCGGATGCTGGGCCCTGAAATCCCCAGCGCCTTTTATGTCCTCGCGCCGTGCAAAAGGTTCAAAAGAAAGACCCCGCGAGGGGGATTCGCGGGGTCCTTCCAAAGCCGACAGGGCGGTGAGCTGCCGGCACCACGCGTGATGTGCCGTTGCGCTTGTTCAATGCGGACTGGTCCGCCAGCTGGCCGACCGGCTCCAGAAACCAAAACCCCGCCAGTTACCGAAGTAAGCTGACGGGGCTTGTTGAGCTGATATTTCCGGTGGATTTCTCCCTCGTTGTACCGCTCACCAGACCAACGGCGGAACGAGAGACTCGTTCCCTATTTTTTTAAGGGCGCCTCCTTTTTTTGAAGTCGCCAAGGACGCAGCTCCCGGACGTTGGTCGTGGGAACCTACTTTTTTGCGTCGTTCCCTTTCGCCGCACCCTTTGCTGTGTCTTTCATCTCGGACTTGTTGGCCCGCCTCACATCCATCCCCGTGGTGTCCATCGCGCCGCTCTGAGTGGCTCCGTTGGTGTTTTCAGGCCGTTCCATGCCGCTCTGCGGTGCGGGACCTGTATCCTGGGCAAAGGCCGCGCCGCATACCAGGGTGAGGACGGTGACCGCGATGAGCTTGCACATGGGCGCCTCCTGGCGTCACCAGGATGACCCGCGCGCAGTCGAGAGGTTCCTGTCGGCTGGCGCCGCTCTCACACCTTGATGTCGAGGATGGTCTCGACCGCTTCACGGTCGGCCTGGTTCTTCGCGGCGAAGACATCCAGCACATCCTCATTGATGATGCGCGGCTGCTCCTTCGCCGTCTGGTCGACGACGAGCTGCACTCTGGCTTGCGTCACTTCGACAGGTACGGGGTATACGAGCATGGCTCTCTCCCTCCGGAGGATCGAACCTTGTCAGGGCTTTCTTAACGATTTGTAAGCGCCCGGGAGCCCGCGTTTTGCGCCGATTCGGACGGCCGGACGGCATCGGCCTGCTCGCACGCCGGCCGGATTGGAGCCATACTGCGGGCCGCCAGGACCGGGCGGCGCGATCGATGAAGAACGGGCTCTATTCGATCCACATCCACATGACCGACGGCGTGAGGGGCCGCGACAGCGGCATCCTGATCCTGCGCGACGGTCTCTTGATCGGCGGCGGGCCGTATTTCTGGTCGATCGGGGCCTACACGGTCGGCGAGGGCACCTGGAAGGGACATCTCAGCACCAACCAGCATTCGCCGTTCGCCGACCCGTTCACCCGTCCGCTGTTCGCCGGACAGGAAGTGACGAGCGGGTTTTCCGGCACGTTCAGCGGCGACGAGGCCGAGGTGTTCGGGACCGTGCTGGTTGGAACCCGCAGCCTGGGTTTCCGGGCCACCCTGAAACGGCTGGCGAATGCCTGATTGCGCGCACGCGGCGTGAGGCTGTGGACGAGGGTGCAGCAAGATCCGTATTTTGTTGGATAATTGGAGCCGTCGTCGCTGTGAATTTGCTGCGGACAAGCGGGGGATATCGCTGTGAATCCCGCCGCGGCGGCTGATCGGAACTTCCCTGACGAGGCATTACCCGGCCACCGCTAACCCTACCTGGTTAGGTTAAGGGCAGCATCGTGTTGTCACCACCTGCGATTGCGATTGGGATGGCTGCGGGTGATCGCCATGATGCCATCGTTCCACAGTGCTGATCGACCGACCCACCGGCGCGTGATGGTGGTGGGGCTGCTGTTCTGCTCGGCTTTTGTCGCGATCAGCTTCTGGCTTCGGCCGTTGCCGGAGAGCGGCAAAGTGCTTGTGAAATCGGACCGGCTGGTCCGGACCGCGGGAGAGGCTCGGAAGACAAACTGAAGGGCAAGCCGGGGAGCGGCCAGTTGACACGAGCCGCCGGCGCTCAGTCCGGCAGCTTCCCGTTCGGATGCTTGTGATACATCGCGATGCCGATGAAACCGGCAAAGCCCATCACGTTAAGCAGCAGTTCCATCCATGCCGGCATCGACGCCAACCTCGTTCTCCGTCAAGCTAATCTCTGAGGTTGTATTTTTGTTCCAGCGCTATCCGATGGTAGCTTTGCGCTATCGCATGGCTGGCGCGTTTTCGAGCGATCCGATCGGAAAGGAAAACGCTCAAGGGAACCGGAACCATCGCACAGCGGCACTGGCAATAGCCACAAGCCCGGAGCACGCCGCTCCGGGCTTTCTCACTTGCGCCTCATGGCGCAATCGCGGTGCCCGGACCATGACCGCGGTCGCCCGGCAGGGCATCAAGCGGCCTTTCGTTAAGCGGTCTTGCGTTGAAATCCACTCCAGGCATTGCCGAGCGTGTTGTCGTAGTATTCCTGGCGATCGCGCTCGAACTTCTGCTGCGTCGCCCTGAAGCTGGCGACACGTGCGACGATCTCCTCGCGCTCGCGCGCGACGCGGTCTTCCTGATCGGTCATGCCCATCCTCCTGGCCGTGGTCCTATCCCGGGCGCATTGGCGTCGGCGAATTGGGCGTCAATGCGGAGCAGCCAGTGCAGGAATGTGATGATGCTGAGGCGGTGGAAGAGCGACGAAGCGGATGCGCCGAGGCGGCTGGTCGCAAGCCGATCGATCAAGGCACCTCGATGGCAGCCGATCGCTCGCGCGACGGTTGAGCTCGCAATCGGTCTGGCCGTGCTATAGTCGCTGCGGCCAACCGGATTGTTTTCAGTGATCGCAAAAGACTTGCGCAGCGGCGTCGAGCAGCTCGGCAACATGATTGCTGAGGCGTCGTCCATCGTGCCGTTCACCGGGGCGGGCATCTCCACCGAGTGCGGCATTCCCGATTTCCGCTCGCCCGGCGGGCTGTGGACCCGCAACCGGCCGATTCCGTTCGACGAGTTCGTCGCCAGCCAGGACGCGCGCGACGAGTCCTGGCGGCGCCGCTTTGCGATGGAACAGACCTTTGCGGCGGCCAAGCCCGGTCGCGGCCATCGCGCGCTTGCGTCGCTCTACCGGGCCGGCAAGGTTCCCGGCATCATCACGCAAAACATCGACAACCTGCATCAGACGTCGGGCTTCAAGGCCGAGGACGTGATCGAACTGCACGGCAACACGACCTATGGCCGCTGCATCGGCTGCGGCAAGGACTACGAGCTGTCGTGGGTGAAGCAGCAGTTCGACAACACGGGCAGCGCGCCCGACTGCGCGGACTGCGGCGATCCGGTGAAGACCGCGACGATCTCGTTCGGGCAATCGATGCCTGAGGATGCGATGCGCCGCGCGGCGGAACTCTCCAGGCACTGCGACCTGTTTCTGGCGATCGGCTCATCGCTTGTGGTGTGGCCCGCCGCGGGCTTTCCGATGATGGCGAAGGAGAGCGGCGCGCGGCTCGTGATCATCAACAACGAGCCGACCGATCAGGACGACATCGCCGATCTGGTGATCCGCCACGACATCGGCGACACGCTTGGTCCTTTCGTAGGCAATTGATGCCCGATTGATTCGCGGCTGTGCAAGCCTGTTCATAGTTCCCGCAAGAATCGTTTTTTAGCTATGCCCCGCAAGCGGGAGTGTTATCTTTTGGTTGAGAGATTCGCGCCGCGTCCAAAATCAGTCCGAGTGAGTTGGTCATGGAGAGCAGCGTGTACAGGGTGCGCCGCAACGACGGCGATCTGCATTTGATGTGTGGGGTCCGGGGTCATGGGGTCGGACGGATTTGAGTCCAAGAAGCTCGGCGGACCGCCGATGGGCGGAGTTGGGCAAAGCAGGATTGGTCAAGGCGAGTATGGAAGCGCGCCGCGCGATCCGGCGATGGATGCCTTCTCCGGTCTCGGCGACACCGCGGCCAACCTCGTCGAGGTTTCCGGCGTCATCAAATGGTTCGACGCCTCGAAGGGATACGGCTTCATCGTCCCCGACAATGGCTGGCCCGACATCCTCCTGCATGTGACCGTGCTGCGGCGCGACGGCTATCAGACCGCCTATGAGGGCGCGCGGCTGGTCGTCGAATGCGTGCAGCGCGCGAAGGGCTACCAGGCTTTCCGCATCGTCTCGATGGACGAATCGACGGCGATCCATCCGGCGCAGATGTTGCCGCCGCGAACCCATGTCACGGTGACCGCAACCAGCGGGCTCGAGCGCGCGCAGGTCAAGTGGTTCAACCGGCTGCGCGGTTTCGGCTTCGTGACCTGCGGCGAGGGCACACCCGACATCTTCGTACACATGGAGACGCTGCGCCGCTTCGGCATGACCGAACTGCGCCCCGGCCAGTATGTGCTGGTGCGGTTTGGGCCCGGCTCCAAGGGCATGATGGCCGCCGAGATCCACCCGGAGACCGGTCCGTCGGCGCTGTCGTCGCATTAGCGCCTGAACGGACTCCCTGACGGAAACGTGAGCCGCCGGCGAGTCTTCTCGGCTCTGGCATTTGCCGCAATCGTCGGGTTAGGGTCCGCCGGAAAATTGTCTCCGGTGTGGGTATTTGTCGATGGATTTCGTTCGCATTGTTGAGCGGCTTCGCCCCTGGCTGATGGCCTCGCTCGTCATCATGTTCGGCGCGCTGCTGATCCCGGCCGCGCATTCTGCCAGCGTCCAGCCGCTCGAGATCGTCACCAAATCGGGCGTGCACGTCTTCTCGGTCGAAATGGCGACCACCGAGCAGGAGAAGGAGACCGGCCTGATGTACCGGAAGGAGCTCGCGGACGGCAAAGGCATGCTGTTCGACTTCTCGCCGGAGCAGGAAGTGTCGATGTGGATGAAGAACACCTACATCTCGCTCGACATGATCTTCATCCGCGCCGACGGGCGCATCCTTCGGATCGCCGAAAACACCGAGCCGCTTTCGACCAGGATCATTCCGTCGCGCGGGCTCGCCAAGGGCGTGCTCGAGGTGATTGCCGGGACCGCGCAGAAATACGGCATCCAGCCCGGCGACCGGATTGCCCATCCGCTGTTCGGCGGCCGTTAGCATCCGGTTTTGACGCGATTTCCGGGCGGAAACTGGTGCCGGATTCGCCGCACGAAGCCCCCATCCGTGCCTTGCTGGCGCTGACTGAAGCGTGTATCCACGGGGCTTCTCGGAAATGTCGGGGTATAGCGCAGCCTGGTAGCGCGGCAGTTTTGGGTACTGCAGGTCGTTGGTTCGAATCCAGCTGCCCCGACCATCCAAATCAAAGACTTAACAGAGACGCTCCGTCGGTAGATGAGGCGGACGCGATGCTTATGATCGGCGCGTGCTCGGCATTCGTGTCTGACTTGGTCCACAAATCGCGGTCAGTTGGTACCCTGAGATAGCAAGCGCGGGACCGAAGCCCCGCGCTCCACGCAACTTCAGCCGCCCGGGCGTTGACGAGATCAACGAGTCGGCGGGTTGTAGCGATCGAGGATCACGGTTCTTGAGCCACTCTCCGGCGGTCGAGAGATGGGGTCGTCGAATTTGTGATAGCGGTCGAACTGCTGCTGCTCATCGCGCAGATGTGGCGCTTCTACGGACGAGTAAGCTCTATCTGCACCGTTCCAGTGATCAAATCCCGACACGACGCAACCCCGTCTTGATTCAGATGCAGGTTGGTTAGCATCGTTGTGGGGGTATCTCTGTATCGCCGTGGCAACACCACCGGCAATCCGCGCGACATGAGCACACGGATTGTTTCTGTGGCGCTCTGTGCGTGAACAGCGTTCTGGCACGGGTAACCAGGCTTCGGCCGAGATTGTCTCGCCCGATGCAACAACGCCGCCTGGACGGAATATGCTCGTCCAGACGGCGCCGTCGAAATACTGGGCCCTGAAATCCCCAGTGCCAATGGGTCGTACGGGCGGGGGATAGGTTCAACGTTGCGCCGCCTTGCCGCAGTCCAAGCCACGACATCGTGAGCTGCGATCTCGAGCGGATGTGGCTTGCCGATAACGCGCGCGCGCTGGCAGGGTGGTTCGACCCGACAAGACCAATCCCGCGAGAAAAGCACCATGGCGCGCAGACTGATCGATATCTCCGTTCCCCTGCAGAACGACGTTCCGGCCGATCCGCCCGGCAATCATCCGACCATCCAGTATATCGATCACCAGCAGGGTCTGCCGCGCATGCTGCAGTTCTTCGATGGACTGAAGGCCGATGATTTGCCCGACGGGCAGGGCTGGGCCGTCGAGCAGGTCTCGCTCTCCACCCACAACGGCACGCATCTCGACGCGCCTTGGCATTTCCATCCGACCATGAACCGCGGCGAGCGGTCCTGGACCATCGACGAGGTGCCGCTGGAATGGTGCTTCCAGCCGGGCGTGAAGCTCGACTTCCGGCATCTGCCTGATGGCTACGTCGCGACCGCCAAGGATGTCGAAGCCGAACTGAAGCGCATCGGCCACGCGCTGTCGCCGCTCGAGATCGTCGTCGTCAACACCAGCGCGGGCGCGAAATATGGCCAGCCCGACTACGTCAATTCGGGCTGCGGCATGGGCTACGAGGCGACGATGTATCTGCTCGAGCGCGGCGTGCGGCTGACCGGCATCGACGGCTGGAGCTGGGACGCGCCGTTCGTCTTCACCGCGAAGAGATACGCCGAGACCAGGGACGCCAGCCTGATCTGGGAAGGCCACAAGGCCGGGCGCCACATCGGCTACTGCCACATCGAAAAGCTGCACAATCTCGAGCAGCTGCCGTCGACCGGGTTCATGGTGTCGTGCTTCCCGGTGAAGATCGAGCGCGCGTCGGCGGGCTGGACGAGGGCGGTCGCCATCCTCGACGGCTAGGCGCGCCGGGGTTGTGATCGGCCAGCTTCGGGAACCGGTGGACAGGCTGTGCATTACGGCGGGTTGTTGCGGCACGGCTACAGCTTGAGGCAGCCGAATCTGCTTTCATGCACGCAGTAGATGCATTGGGTGATCGGGCCGCCGGCTCGTCCTCGCGTCCCGATTTCGGAAGCGTTCTCTCCCGTGACTAGAGCCCCGGCGTCTCCGGGGCTCTTTCTTGCGTGCCGCAGCTGAGCCAAGCCCGGCAGGCGAACCAACCCCCAAAAAGCAAATCAGGTGCGTCGGGACCGACGCACCTGATTTCATGTTTTTAATATCGCTTGTGTCGACCGGCCGGTTGTTACCACCGGCAAACGCGAACGCCACGCGGGGTCCACCAGCAACGGGGACCGGCGTAACCGCCGTAGTAGCCATAGCCACGGCCATATCCATATCCGCGGCCATAGCCCCACCCGCGACCGCGACC